>DVMG01000145.1 GCA_018715105.1 Candidatus Ventricola intestinavium | reverse complement strand
AGCTGCGTCTCGGTGATGGCGTTGACTTTTACGTGGAAGACGGCCTTCTTCCCCGCCAGGTCGCTGGCATGATAATCCTCCGGGAAGGTCACATCCAGATCCTTTTCCTCGCCCACGTTCATGCCGATCATCTGCTCTTCAAATCCGGGAATAAACGTGTGGGAACCAATTTTAAGCGTCTGCCCCTGCGCCGTGCCTCCTGCGAAGGCCACGCCGTCGACCGAGCCAGCATAGTCAAGGTTCACGCTGTCGCCCTCGGCGACCGGCCGGTTATCCACGGAGACCTCGGCCGCCTGCTTTCTGCGCTCCTCTTCGATCCTCGCCTCAACCTGCTCGTCGGTAACGAGCGTATGCTCCCTGGGAACGGCAACGCCCTTATACTCTCCCAGCGTCACATCGGGCTTGACAAAGACCTCACAGGTAAACTGCAGATTCTTGCCGGAGCCGATCTGGTCGATGTTCACCTCCGGGCGGTCGACCACCTCAATCTTGTTTTCGTCGACAGCCGGGCCGTAGACCTCGTCAAAGATCTGCTCAAACGCCTCGTCATAAAAGACGCTCTCGCCATACAGGTTCTCAATCAGCTTGCGCGGGGCGCGTCCCTTGCGGAAGCCCGGGATGTTCACCTGGCCGCGCACTTTGATATATGCCTTTTCCATCGCCTCGTCAAACTTCGCCGCATCGATGTCAAAGGACAGCTTCACCTTGTTGCTGGAAATCTTTTCAACGGTGGTGCTCATGCTCTTTTGCTCCTTCTGGTAATGGTTGCGCCCCGGAAACATCAAAACGCTATCTTATATTATAGCACGCCATAAAAAGAAGTTCAATCCTTAATCCCCGATGATTTTCCTGTTTTCTTCGGATTTTCAAGCATTTTCCTGCCATTTTCCATACATATGCCGCAGGTGTGCGGTTCATGTTTCCCTGAAACGCATTTTTTTGCATATGCCGCCGTTTCCCGGCAAAGACTGTCCTGTATCACCCGCATGATCTCAAGGAGGGGTTTTATGCCCGGCGAACTGCTGCACGTTCTTCTTGCCGCGCCCGACTCTGTCGCCAGGGCCCAACAGGCGCTGCGCGCCATGCGCCGCGCCCAGGGAAAAGAGAAGGAACACACGCTGCTTCTGTTTTGCGATCTTCCGCCCGCAGACACCGCCAGGACGCCGCAGGACGAGCCCCTGCTGCGCCACCTTCAGTCCGGCGTCATGGCCATGGAGGCCCGCATGCCCGGCCGTTTTTTGCTCCTGGTCCGCCGCCGGGCGTGGGATGACGCCGCGCGGGCCTACCTGGGCCAGGCGCAGGCCACGCCGCCTCAGCGCATTCTGGCCGAGCTCCTTGAAACCGGAGCCACGCAGGCCGTGTTTGAGGCCGCCAGCTTCTCCCCCTCCTCGCTCAAGGACCGTTTTGACGCCATCCTTTTTACGCGCGACACAGACGCCTGCACGCCCGATATGCCGGAAAGAATGCTCCACGCCCTGGAAGCATGCGGCGGCTGTGTCCGCTCCCGGGTGATTCCGCGCAGGCTGGACGGGGAGCCCCTTCTCTCCCGGCTGATGGCCCAGCATTTTTCTCTCTGCGCGCCGGAGACAGCCTACCGCGCCTTTCTGGAAAAACGCGGCTGGGCCCCCGAGGGGGATGGCCCCACCCTGTACGCGCGCGCCGCGCTTGCGGCCTATCTCGGCGGCGTTCCGGCGCCCATGCAGCCCTGCCCGCTTTCCGAGGAAGCGCTCTTTGTCTCCCAGCAGACGCCCACCGTTGCCGATCTGATCGGGCACACGCGCGTTCGCTTTGCCCGCGCCTATGCCCATCGGAAATCCGATGAGGATCCTTCCCGTCTCGTGCAGGCGGGCGGCCTGCCGGCGCAGCCCTTGCCCACGGCGCTTTGGGGCAGGCTGCCGCTCTTTTGCGCCGTGCTTCCGCTGGTGCAGATGGCGCTGCTCCTGCTCTGCGCGGTGTTGGGCGCCTCCCCATGGGCCTTTGCCGCCGTCGTGCTTCCGGAACTGTTTTCCGTGCTCATGCCCCGCCTGCTTCCCGGCGCGCTTGTGCGCACCGCCTTTCTCCCTCTCACGGCTGCGCTGTCGCTGGACGCGCTTCTGGCGCAGCTTCTGGCCCGTTCGGGCTGGCTTCGCCTGCGCCTTCGCGGCCGGGCCCTGCAGCCATCCGGGTGTTTCCTCTGCGGCGTCGTGTTGATTCCCGCGGCGTTTTTAAGCGTGCATGCCGTGGTTCCGCTGCTTGCCGTCGGCCTTTTGTGGCTGAGCGCGCCGCTGCTTGCCCGGGCGCTTTCCTCCCCCGTGTGGGAGAGAATCCCGCTCGCCCCCGAGGAGCTGGAGCAGATGACCACGCTTGCCGAGCATGCTTTCTGGGCCGCGGAACAGACGCCTTACCCGGCCCGGCGGATGCTCACGGCCTGTGCGGGCCGCATGCTCGGTGTGCTGGAGACGGATGAGGCCGCACGCCGCGTCGCGTCCGCTCTTCTGCAGGCGCAGGGGCTGATCGACGCCATCCGGGCCGATGAACCGGAAGGCGCCCCGGCCGTTGAGGCGTCGGAATTGGCCTGTGCGCTGGCCAGCGCGCAGTTTCTGCGGGAAAACATGGGCGACTGTGACGCCGCGCTGCGCACGCTTCCCACCGAGATCGAAGCGCTTTATCTCTCCCTGCATGTGCGCGAGGATGGCGGCCTGCTGTGTGCGCTGCTTCAGGCTGCCGTCAGCAGGCAAACGCCGCTGTCGGTGATGCAGCGCGGTGAGGGCGGCATGGCGCTGGATGCGCTTTTCCTGCCTTACCGGCTGATGAGCAGCCTGCCGCCGGAGGAGGCTCTGCAGCCGCTGACCCATCCCCATGCGTTTCTGCGCGCCCAGCTGCCCTCGCCGCACGCAAAAAAAGAGGAGACGGCGGCATCGCTCATCTCCCCGGATGAGGCGCAGCGGTTTCTCATCCTCTGCGCCCCCGCGCTTGATCAGCCGTTTGAAAAGCTGCTCTGGCGCTCGCCTGCAGCGGAGCCCTATGCCCCGCTTCTGTCCGTGCTTTAGCGTCCCCCGCGGCGGAGGAAACGCTTTTTAAATGCTTTCTCTTCAAGCTTTCTCTCCAGGCTTTTGCCTCAGGCTTCGTCCTCAATCTGCCTCATCAGCTCCCGGTAATCCGCCTCATCGAGCTCAAGGCGCATCCGGCCGCCCACGGCCTGGGCATCCCGCATGGCGCGAACAAGGGCGTTCATCGCGGCGCCGGTCAGGCATAGGCGCACCATTTCCTCCGGCTCCTCTTCCTCGATGTCGCCGCCGGCCTGTGTCGCATCCAGCGCCGCCCACGTCGCCGGGCCCACCACACCGTCTGCCCCCAGCGCGTGATCCGCCTGGAAACGCTTGACGGCCTCCTGGGTCGTCTTCCCAAACTTGCCGTCCGCTCCGTAGGGATCCAGGGAATAACCCCGGTCGATGAGCATCTGCTGCACATGCCGCACCGTTTCCCCGCTGGCGCCCCGTCTGAGGGTGGGCCGCGTCTCTTCCTCTGCCGGGGGATTTTCATCTCCGGCAGGCGCGTCATAATCAATGGCCAGCCGCGCCCAGTGCGTGTAGCTCGTGTCCCGGATCTTTCTGCGCACCACCCCATAGGCATGCCCGCGCGCATCCACTTCTTCGCCGCCGCCCACAGACACGCCGGTATGCGTCATGCGGCCGTCACGCATGGTAAAAAGAAAGATTCCCGCCTCATCGGGCAGGGTGTCGATGACATCCTTTTCTTTCCAGATTCCCGCGGCCCGCCACTGGCTCGTTGCGCCGCTTGGAAGCGATACGCCCGCCTGTTTGGCCACCTCCCGCGTGAGCTGCGCGCAATCATAGCACGGCTTGCCGATCCACTTGGGCCCGTAGCGTTCAATCGCATCCGCATAAGAAGGATACTGCTTCGCCTGTTGCTCAAGGCGCTTCTGCGTGCAGATCCATCCCGTGGCCCCATAGATATATCCGCAGCCAACCAGCGAGTTGGCCTTTTCCACCATGGCTTCTCTTTTTGAAGGCATTCCAAAAACCTCCTTCCTCTTCTTTTGTATGAAGAACAGGAAGGCCGTGTGTATCCATCTTTTTCCGGCGTCCGCCGCGCTTTGAGCGGGCTCAGCGCGTTTTTTCATGATTACACCCGGTTATCTTGACAACCCTCTTTCCCCGTATATAATAAAAATGGAAAAGAAAGAAAACAGCGCAGGTGAGGAGAGACGATGCGCAGACGCTTTGTGCATTGGAAAAGCCCGCTGGCCGCAACCCTGATTCTGGTGTTGTTGATCGCGGCTGCGAGCTTTAGGGTGACGGACAAAATCAACGACATGGAGGAAGAGGCCAGCTTTACGCGCCTGGCTCAAGAGGCGGATGAACTCGCCCTGAGTTTGGAGCTGAATGTCCATTCCGACCGTGAAAAGCTCCAGCTCATCGCAGAGATGATGGCCGCCGATCTGGGGGAGCCGGAGGAGTTCCTGCGTTTTTACAAAAGCACCGGAACGTTCTTTTCGCGTCTGGAGCTTCTGCTGCCCGGCGACCAGATCCTTACCGCCGATGGGGCGCGCCGGGACGCTGCCGGCCGGCTTTCGTTTGAGCGCGAGGCCGCCCTGGGCGCTCATATTTCGGACCGGGAGCTGGATTGGAACGAAGAAGACTATGTGGTGCGCCACTTCGTGCCCGTGCAGCGGGACGGAGAGGTGACCGCCGTGCTTTACGGCGTCATCGAACTGAGTTCCCTCGGGCAGGAGCTTCCCTATGCTCCCTATGGCGGGGAGGCGGCGGTCTATGTCATCGACGGCGCCACGGGGGATTTTCTGATTGATACCTGGCATGCCGAGATGGGAAATATCTGGGCGCTCGGCACCCGGCCCATGGCGGATGGCTACGACCACGAGCGGCTGCGTCAGGGGCTGGTGAACGGCGAGAGCAATTACGTTGTCTTTCTTTCCAACACCACGGGCGAACATCTGTATTTTTACTACACGCCTCTGACCATCAACCAGTGGCGCGTGGCGCTCTCTGTCCCGGAAGATCTGGTTTTTTCCGGCGCACGAAGCATCCGCAGCCTGCTGAACCTGTTTCTGATCATAGAAGGGTGCTGCTTTCTTGCCTATATTTTCTGGATGATTTCGTATGTCCGGCGGGAAACGGGCGAAAAGCAGCGCCAGCTGGATGCGCTCCATTCGATCTATGACGTTGAAAAGCTGCTGTTTAACGCCCATGAACACCGCGAAAACGTGTCCCGTTCCCTCGCGGTGATCGCGCGGATGCTTCCGGCCCGGTGTGTGGCCTTCTCCATGATGGCCGAAGACACGCCGGATTTGAACGGCGTTTGGGAGAAGAGCGGCCCGTCCGGCCTGGGGACGGCTCTGCTGCAACATGCGCCGGCGCTTGCCGGCTACTTTTCCTCGGGACATGAGGAGGCCTGCGCCTATACGCCGCAGGAAGTCCGGGCGATTCTGCCGGGCGCCCCGGAGGAGATAGGCGATTTGGCCGCCATTCCCGTGGAGGATGCCGACGGCGTGCTTCAGGGCGTGCTGATGGCCAGCGGGCTGTCCAAACATGCGGGGTGCGCAGCGATGCTCAAAAGCGTAGGCTTCAGCTTTGCCAAGCTTTGCGGAAACGTGCGCACCTATCGGGAAATGCAGTGGCAGGGCGAACGGGATGCGCTGACGGGCTTATATAACCGCAACCGGTATGAACGGGATCTGCCGCATCTGGCTTCGGCGTGCAGCCGCGGTGCCTGCTGTGTCTTTATCGACGCCAACGGTCTGCATGAGCTGAACAACCGTTCCGGCCATGAGGCCGGAGATGCCATGCTGCGCGCGATTGCGGAGGAAATCCGTGCCCGCTTTGGCGAGCCATGCGCTTATCGCGTGGGCGGCGATGAGTTCATCCTCTTTGCCGTGGATGAGGAGGAATCCGGGATTGCCCGCCGTTGCCAGGCCATGATGGATGCTCTGCAGCGGCAGGGCTACCATGTCTCCGCCGGCGTGGCGTGGGCGCCGGCTCCCATCGAAAATCCGGAGTCGCTGGTCCGGGCGGCTGAAAAGCAGATGTATGCCGCCAAGAACGAGTATTACCGCGATCCGCAGCACGATCGCCGCGCGAGGTAAAAGGGATTCCCTTCTTCTCCATTTGAAACAGCCGCGCAGCAAGAGAGATTGCCGCGCGGCCGTTGTTTTCGCGATTCCATCGTGATCCCCGGCAGAGCCAGGGGGACAGACCGTTGACAAAACGCTTTTCTCCCCCGAAGAGGGGAGAAAAGACGCCCACAATCCCTGGAAAAGCAGCGCCTCTCCTGCATGAAAGCGATGCTTATGGCCATAAACCGCTCCCGCAGGATCCGGGGCTTTATACAAAAAGAGAGCGGCCAAAACCGCTCTTTGCATGTTTGATCAGATGCCGTAACGCTTCTTGAAGCGATCGACGCGTCCGCCGGTATCCACCAGCTTCTGCTTGCCGGTAAAAAACGGGTGGCACTTGGAGCAGATTTCAACGCGAAGCTCCTTCTTGGTGGAACCCGTCACGAAGGTATTGCCGCACACACAGGTCACGGTCGCCTTCTGATACTTGGGATGAATGCCTTCCTTCATGATTTTCACCTCTTTCGCCGCGATACTATCGCATGAAAGGCAGGAAGGATCTTCCGGCCTTCTCATACGCTTGAGCGGAGACTTCGTATAGTATACCCTTCTTTTTCCCAAATTGCAAGCCATTCCTGCAATCTTTTGAAAAAATCACGGTTTTTTGTCGTTTTCAGCAGCATGGAGAGCAGCTGTGCGGTCGCCTCGCGCGTGTGGCCCTGCGAAAGGATCTTGCGCACCGTGGCCACTCCCTCACACTCCTCCGCGGAGAGCAGCAGCTCCTCATGCCGGGTGCCGGAGCGCGCCAGATCAATGGCCGGGAACACACGCGCCTCGGAAAGCGACCTGTCCAGGCGGATTTCCGCATTGCCTGTGCCCTTAAATTCCTCAAAGATCACATCGTCCATGCGGCTGCCCGTCTCCACAAGCACCGTGGCGATGATCGTCAGGCTTCCGCCCTCCTCAATGTTGCGCGCCGCGCCGAAGAACCGCTTGGGCTGCTTGAGCACGCCGGGCGCCAGGCCGCCGCTCATGGCGCGTCCTCCGGGCGCCATCGCGTTGCAGGCGCGGGCCAGGCGCGTCAGGCTGTCCATCAGCACGACGACGTCCTTCCCCTGCTCCACCAGCCGCTGCGCACGCTCATAGACCATATCGGCCACGCGCACGTGGTTTTCCTGCGGCGCGTCAAACGTGGAATAGAGGACCGGGGCCTTCACCGAGCGCTTGAGATCGGTCACTTCCTCCGGGCGCTCGTCGATGAGCAGCACCATCAGTTCGATATCCGGATGATTGCGCTCAATGGCCTGCGCAATTTTCTTGAGCAGCACGGTCTTGCCCGCCTTGGGCGGGGCCACAATCAGCGCCCGCTGCCCCAGGCCGATGGGCGCGATAAAGTCGAGGACGCGCATGGACGGATCGCTGTCGCCCTGCTCATTTTCCAGGGTTAGCCGGCGGTTGGGATGAATGGGCGTCAGCGTCTCAAACGGCCTTCTCAGGCGCGCGACATCCGGGCTGTCCCCGTTGACGGACTCGATATACATCAGCGCGCTGTAGCGGTCGCCCAGGCGTCTTGGGCGCGTCTTGCCCACGACATAATCCCCGCTGCGCAGGGAAAAGCGGCGAATCTGCGCGATGGAGACATAGATGTCATCCGGCCCCGGCGAGCAGTTCTGCGCGCGCAGGAAGCCGTATCCCCCCATCTGCACCTCCAGCACGCCCTGTCCCGAGCCGAGCAGGCCCGCCTTGAGCATTTTGGGCACGACGGGATTGCTCGTGCCATATTCCTCGTTGTAATAGCCAAGCGGTTTGGGCTTATACAGCCCAATCTGCTCATCCTCCGCTTCGCCGGATGGCCTGTCCGCCTGCGGCGCCGCCGGCTCCGGCTGAGCGCCCGCGGGCATGACGGCAGGCATCTGCGCCTCGGGCGCCTCCAGCTCACGGCCGAGCAGTTCCACAATCTGAGCTTTGTTGACGCCATACGGCAGCCGTACCTTTTTTTCCCGCGCCAGCTCGCGCAGCTGCACCACCGTCATGTGTCTGAATGATCTTACAGATTCCAATCGGTTTCAGCTCCTCCCAAAGGGCAAACATGTCTTGCGCATGGTGCCGTGCACCATGGATGTGCTTCGATACAAGGATATGCCCGTCCATGGGAAATTATACGCGCGGCCCGGATCGTTTTTATGGAGCATTTATTTGCGAACCGCCGAGGAAAGCTTCGCCCTCATCTCCGCCTCGGTCTCTCCGCTGCGAAGCCTCCTGGCCAGAATCACAAGCCGCTCCTCGTTCAGGCAGGTGGAGAGGGTCAAAAGGGCGTCTGTGGGCTGCACATCCACCGCGATCTCATAAAGAGAGCGGTTGCGCACGCTGTCCATATACCGCGTGAAATCCGCTTCCCCCGAAAAGGTGGCGTGCGAATAATAATCAAAGTAATAGGGATTCGTTCGGTCATAGGAGGCGATCATCACGGCAAAGACGACGTATGTGCCCTCCTCAAAGAGGGTATCAAAATGCACGATTCCATGCTGTTTGAGATAGTCCGTGCTCGTCTCATACTGCACAAGGCGGCCGAACATCGTGCCGTCCTTCATGTTATGCCCATGGATGAGCAGGTTCTGCGTAAGGGCGCTCAGCCGGTGGTTCTTATCCAGAAACAGCGTGCCGGCCTGGCTTTCGCGTCCATAAAAATCGTGCGTTTCATAAAAGACGTTGTCCCGGTAAACCACGGGCAGATCCAGCACGCCCGAAATGCTCAGCCAGCCGATCAGCTCGCTGTTTGTCCCAAAGAGCGCGGAAAGCTCCGTGCGCACCTGGGTGCCGATCGAATGATAGACGGGCTGCGGGGTCGCCGTGGGGGCCGCTGTGCTCTCCTGGGCAGATGCGGCGGGCTGAGGGGTCTGAACCGGCGTGGGCGTTGGGGTTCCCAGAATCTGCAGGCCGGCAAGGGCCCCGCTGTCAAGCGGCGCGGGCGTCACACGCTGGCTGTAGGCAAGCTGCACCCCCTGCTCATAAAGGGAGAGCACCGCCTCCTGGGTTTCCTTCGTGCGCTGTGTCCCGCTTGCCCATCGCCACAGGCCGCCCACGCTGAAGAGCAGCAGCACGATGCAGCCCGCGGCGAGCGTTGCCAAACCGTTTTCTCTGCGCGTAAGCGTGCCGGAGGAAAGCCTGCGCCCGGCCGCGGCGCAGGCGCGGCTCACCCTGCTTCCAAGCCCCAGCACAAGCCCCGTGAGGGTCAGGCGCGCCCCCGGCCGGGAGGGCACCTTCTTCCTGCGCTGCGCCTGGCGCCGTGCCGCCCGCGCGCTCACCGGCGGGAGGGAGGGATCGGGCCTGCGCCGTCTGTGCGGGACACAGGCGCCTTCCCGCGGCAAAGGCGGGGGATTGGCGGCAGGCTGCGCGGGCCTGCGCCGCCTCCTTGGAGAATGATCCATCGCGTTTCCTCCTGCCGTGCGGCTGCTATGGGTGAACGAGAAAGGGGGCGGCACAAAGGCCGTTCAGCCCGTGCCTCCCCCTGATGTTGCGGATGGCGCACATCCGTCCTTGCTTTATGCGCGTTTGCCCCTGCGGCTGTGCAGCAGCCATGCGCCGGCGCCCAGCAGCACCATGGCCGCGCAGCCCGCGATCAGCAGATACGTCCTGACAGGCGTGTCATCGCCGGTAGCCGGCATGTAGGTGTTGGTGATGACGAACGTGTTGCCGTTTTGTTCCACCTTGCTGGCGTAGCCCGGCACGGCCACTTCCTCCGCCACATAGGCTCTATCCACAATCTGCCGGCTCCACGTCCAAGTGTTTCCGTCCGCGCTGACCCGCACATTCGGGTTGTTCGGACTCAATTCCACGTTATAGCCGACATAATTGGGATCATTCTGCACGCCGAGCCTGACGGTGATCGCGTTCGGACGTCCGGAATAGCCGCTGTCATCCCACACTTTGATGATCGTCACCACCGTCTCCGGCAAAACCGGCGCCGGCGTGGGGGTCGGCGTGGGAATGGGCGTCACAGTCGGCGTGGGCTCCGGTTTCGTGTAGGTGTTGGTCAGCGTCACGTTGCTCGCGTTGCCAGCCTCCGCCGTCTGGCTGCTGGCATAGCTGCCCTTGCCCGCATCCAGCACAACCTGCACCTCTTCGATCTCCCAGCCCTTGCGTACATTCAGGAACAGAGCCGCCCAACCTCTGGACGCGTCGACCGCAGCGGATGTTTCGCGTATCGTGCCGCCCACCGGCTCCTTCAGCGTTACCGTGATCGAATTCGGGCGCACGGCGGCATCGTCGTCACCCGCCCAGACCTTGGCCACGTGCACGTTCTCATACTCCGTGGTGGGCACGGGGAAGAACTGGCGGTCGCCCGCATTGCCTTCGGAATCCACGGGATCGATATAGGCGTTCTTGTTGGTTTCCAGCCCGTCAAACAGGTTGGCGTCCTGCTTGTTGCGGTAATTCTCGCCCAGCTCCACGTTGTAGGTCAGCTGCACCTGCTCGCCGAGCCGGATGTTGCGGTGGAATGTCAGCGTGAAGTGCTCCTTCTGGTCATTCTCCGCCGTCGCGCCCGGCACACCGTTGGGATAGTAGATCAGCTCGAAGGCGTAGCCGGCTCCATCCTCCGCAAGGCCCTGGCCGAAATAATAGTGAACGTTGCCATTGCCATCCATTTCGGAGGACACGCAATACGGATTGTAGTCTCCAAAGGGGGTGAAGTTCCCCTGATCATCCACCGTGCCGTACTTCAGCATCAGGTTCTCGTCAACGAAGTCAAAGTCGTACGGTCCATGCTCTGCCGTTTCGCCATAGCCAATCACGTCCGTGATGGTCGTGCCCGCGCCGTAGAGGTAAAGCATGTCGTCGCCAATGCCCTCAAAGCTCACTTCCTGACCGCCGGAAAGGTATTCCATGAAGGCTGGCCCCCACAGATAGTTTGCGCCAATATCCGAAGATTTGAGCTTGGCAAAGACGCGATACCCTGCGCTCTTCGCTGCCTGATACACCTCATTCGTCCTGTATAGGGCGACATCGACCGAGTTGGCGTGCTCCAGCCTCTCCTCATAGGAGATGTACGGAGTATTTGTGCCGTAAGGAACGTAGTATTGAGTACCGTCAACCGCAATCTGAGCGGCGATCTCTGCAAAATACGCGTCCCACGAGGCAGGCGGCGTATCGTTGCCGTATTTCGTAGCCCAGTTATCCGGGCCCGCAAAGGCATTGGTTCTGTCCGCATTTTCCAGCGGAATCGCCGTTGGCTCTTCTCCAAAGATATAGGTCTTGCCATCGCTGACAAAGATCAGATACTTTCTGCTGTTCGCCGCTCCGCCGCCATTGAGCAGATCCATGCCTGCCATCAAGCCAGCATGCGAATTGGTGCCGCTGCTGATGTCTTTACCAATCTCGTTCTTGATTGTCTCATATTCACTTGTCAAATCCATCAGCAGCCCGTTTGTGTTCGCCTGCCTATTGAAGATGACAACGCCCACCTTAACGATGGCCTGCTTGCCTTCAACCTGCGCGCGCAGCCTATCCAGCATGCTCAGTGCGTCTTCTTCAACCTGTGTGCTCGTCGACTTATCCAGCACGAACACCACGTCCGTCTCCAGCGGCTCCGCGTAAGAAGGCATGGTCAGCGTCACTTCGGCCCGATAGTCTTCGTCCAGCCGCTCGCTGGCAGTCTTGTCGATGGGCAGGTCGGTGGGCGGATTGTCGTCTGGGTTCACATCAAGGCTTCTTCTCCATCCCGCGTAAACCTCCGTCCAGTTCTGCGTTAAACCCCCTGCAAAATCAAACGCTTGTGTGCAAGTGCTGTCTGTATACCATCCAGTAAACGTGTATCCAAACCGCTCCGGCGCCTGTTCGGGCGCAACCGGCGCAGCGCCATACTCAATCGATGTTTGATTTTCCGGCATGTTGGTCACATTGTCTGCGTTGGCATTGAA
>DVMG01000144.1 GCA_018715105.1 Candidatus Ventricola intestinavium | reverse complement strand
TGAGGCGGCAAAACGCATCTTTGAGTCATGCGCCTCTGTTTTTCATGATCCTTTTCTGGAAAATACCCGGTCCTTGTCAGGCCCGTTCCTGCTCGCGCAGGAACTCCACCAGCACGCCGTTCATCACCTGCATGCCGCGCGGGGTCAGCGCAATGCGCTCTCCCTTCCGCTCAAGCAGCCCGCCCTGTGTCAGCCTTTCCAGGCTTTGGGGCCACACGTCCTCCATCCTCCGGCCAAAGTCCCGCTCAAAGCGCGGCACATCCACGCCGCGCACCATGCGCAGGCCCATCATCATCCTTTCAAACATCCTTTCGCCGGCCGTGCCGTTTCCCTCTGCCGGGCGGAGCGTGTTCCCTCCGTTTGCCAGGCGCAGATAGTCTTCCCAAGGGTCGGGATTATAAAACCTCCGGCCGTCCACATCGCTGTGCGCAGCGCAGCCCAGCCCCAGGTACGGCCCGCATTCCCAGTATACGAGGTTGTGGCGGCATTCCCGGCCCGGCAAAGCATAATTGGAAACCTCATAACGCTCATACCCTGCGCCGAGCGTCAGCCTCTGCGTCACGCCGTCCATCTGCTCCAGTTCCTCCTCTCCCGGAAGCGGAGCGCAGGTTCCATCCCGCACGGCCGCGTAAAGCGGCGTTCCCTCTTCCACAATGAGGTTGTAGCAGCTCATGTGTTCCGGCCCGAGCGCGATGGCGCGCGAGAGGGTCTCCTCCCACTGGGCGGGGCTCTGCCCCGGCAGGCCCACCATCAGGTCGATATTCAGGTCGTCAAAACCCGCATCGCGCGCCATGGCCACGGCCTCCTGCGCCTGTCTGGCCGTGTGAATGCGCCCGATAGCGGCAAGCAGCGTGTCATCCAGGCTCTGCACGCCCAGCGACAGCCGGTTGACGCCCGCGGCATGCAGCGCGCGCAGGCTCTGCGGCGTGAGCGTTCCCGGATTGCCCTCGATGGTGATCTCCGCCTCGGGGAGCACGTCCAGGCATTCCCTCAGCGTTTCAAGCAGACGGCTCACTTGCAAGTGCGTGAGCAGCGTGGGCGTGCCTCCGCCCAGAAACACGGTATGCACGCTGCGCCTTCCAAAGAAAGCCGCCTGCGCGCGCATCTCACGGCAGACGGCCTCCACGTAGGCATCCCGCTGCGAAAGCAGCCCGGAATAGGATGTAAAGTCACAATAAGCGCATTTTCGAACGCACAGGGGAATGTGGATGTAAACCGACAAAGGCTCCCTCATTTGATCATCCGGCATGGCGTTCTCCCATCATTCATCCATCTTCAGCACGGCCATGAAGGCCTCGCTGGGCACCTGCACACTGCCCAGCTGGCGCATGCGCTTCTTGCCTTCCTTCTGCTTTTCAAGCAGTTTGCGTTTGCGGCTGATATCGCCGCCATAGCATTTGGCGAGCACGTCCTTGCGCATGGCCTTCACCGTCTCCCTGGCGATCACCTTGCCACCGATCGCGGCCTGAATCGGGATTTCAAAGAGCTGGCGCGGGATCACGTCCTTGAGCTTTTCGGCGATGGAGCGGCCGCGCGCATAAGCCCGGTCGCGGTGAACGATCATGGACAGGGCGTCGCAGATCTCCCCGTTTAAAAGAATATCCATCTTCACCAGATCGCTGCGCTGATAACCGCTCAGCTCATAGTCATAGCTGGCATATCCCCGGCTGCGGCTTTTCACCTGATCAAAAAAGTCAAAGATAATCTCCGCCAGGGGCATCTCATAGTGCAGGCATACGCGCTGCCCCTCATAGACCATGTCTTTAAAAACGCCGCGCTTGCCCTGGCATACCTCCATCAGCGCGCCCACGTATTCCTGGGGCGTGTGAATGCTGGCCATCACGCAGGGCTCTTCCATGTAGTCAATCGTGCCGGCCGGGGGAAGATTGGACGGGTTATCCACATCCACCTGGGTGCCGTCCGTCTTATACACCTTATAAATCACGCTCGGCGCGGTGGTGATCAGATCCAGGTCAAATTCGCGCTCCAGGCGCTCCTGAATGATCTCCATGTGCAGCAGCCCCAAAAAGCCGCAGCGGAAGCCAAAGCCCAGCGCCTGGCTGGTTTCAGGCTCATAGGTCAGCGAGGCATCGTTCAGCTGCAGTTTTTCAAGCGCGTCTTTGAGGTTTTCATAATCCGCCCCATCCGCCGGATAGATACCGCAGAAAACCATCGGATTGACCTGCCTGTATCCCGGAAGCATTTGGCCGGCGGGATTGGCGTCGTCGGTGATGGTATCGCCCACGCGCGTGTCGTGCAGATCCTTGATCGACGCGGCGATGTAGCCCACGTCCCCCGCCCGCAGCGCATCGGCGGGCACATAACCGGGGCTGCGCGTGCCCACTTCCACCACTTCAAAGCGGGCGCCCGTGTTCATCATGCGGATGGTCATGCCTGCGCGCACCGTGCCGGAAACGATCCGCACAAAGCAGATCGCGCCCCGGTAATTGTCGTAAAACGAATCAAAGATCAGCGCCTGCAGCGGCGCGTTTTCATCTCCCGTGGGCGCGGGCATCATCGTCACAACGCTCTCCAGCACATCGTCGATGCCCAGTCCCACCTTGGCGCTGATAAGCGGCGCCTGGGAGGCATCCAGGCCGATCACTTCCTCAATTTCCCGGCGCACCTCGTCGGGCCGCGCGCTGGGCAGGTCAATCTTGTTGATGACCGGAATGATCTCCAGGTTATGCTCTAGCGCCATGTAGACGTTGGCCAGCGTCTGCGCTTCCACGCCCTGGGTCGCGTCCACGACGAGCAGCGCCCCTTCGCATGCCGCCAGAGCGCGGGAAACCTCGTAGGTAAAGTCAACGTGCCCGGGAGTGTCAATCAGATTGAGTGTATAATCCTGCCCATCCCTGGCGCGATAATCCATGTGGACAGCCTTGCTCTTGATGGTGATGCCGCGTTCCCGCTCCAGCTCCATCGAATCCAGAATCTGATCGACCATCTCCCGCTTTTGAAACACGCCCGTCTTCTCAAGAAGCCTGTCTGCCAGCGTGGATTTTCCATGATCAATGTGCGCAATGATACAGAAATTGCGGATCTTGTCCATGCGTTCGTTTGCCAATGTCGTGTCCTCCGTTTACTTTGACCGGCGAGCCGCCGGGAAACCCTCATTTTCTTTGCTCTTTGTTGGATGTCCATTCGCGAAGCTGCGGCGCCGCCCGGCCGCAAAGCGGAATCACCCCCCGGGATCGCGCCTCATCCGCCTGCGCTCAGCCACGCGCCCATCAGCATCAGGAAGAAACCTCCGCAGATCAGCAGCCATACCCAGATGGCGTTATAGCGCAGGCGGATACCGCCGATGCTGGTGATCTCCATCAGGCGGTCTCCCAGAAAGGCCATCAGCGCCCCGGCCGCGCGCAGCACGCCCGCTGCGGCGAAAAGCGGCGCTTGCGCCAGCCCCGCGGCGGCCAACGCCACAGCGGCGGCGGCCGTCAGCGCAGGCGCAGCGCCCAAAAGCAGCGAAAGAGCGCGCAGAAACAGGGGCTGACGCGTGTTCAGAAAGATCAGGGTGAAAAACAGCGTCAGGTGTATCCCCAGCATCACAATCATCGCGCTTTGAAGCACCACATTGCTGGATACGCCGAAGCGAAGATATCCGGCGAAGTATTCCGGCAAAAACACGGTGAGCGCACCCGTGCGCAAAAACAGCGCGGCCAGATACCGCTGGCGGAGTGCGCCGCATACCGGTTCATAGCCCGACTCGATGGCAACAGAAAGCCACAGCAGGCATGCCGCCGCGGCACATGCCGCCATTTCCGCTCCGCCCACGGCAAGCATGCCCAGCGCGGCAAGGGCCACAAGAAACAGCGTGCAGCCAAAGCGCAGGCGCAGCCCCGCGTCATCCAGCACGGCAAAAATGCCCGCGCGCCTGCGCAGGAACCGCGCCATCTGCGCGATCCGGTCGTCGCTGCGTTCCGCCGTCTCGCGCATAAACAGATCCATGTCCTCTTCGGAGCGGATATGCACCAGCGCGCCCGCGATTGTGCGCCCCAGGCTTCCCAGATAGAGGAACACGCGCCAGATGAAGCCCGAATTGGCCAGCAGGATGGCGCGCGGCCTGATATAAGCCGGCACGGCCACGCACAGGCGGTCTACCGTGCGCTCCACCCATTCGTCAAGCAAGGTCATTCCTCCCGTAAAACCGTCTTCCCCCGCTGCCCTTTTATCTGCTATAATGGGAAAAACACGACAGGGAGGATCCACCTATGAACGAAATGCTGGAAACCACCGCCGCGGCGCTGCGCGCCCGCGGGTTTGACGCCGCCGTCTTTTCCTCGGCCAAAGAGGCCTCCGGCTTCATCCGCCGGGATCTGCCCACCGGTGCGGCTGTGGCAATCGGCGGCAGCGTGACCGTCCGCCAGATGGGGCTTGACGCCCTTCTGCGGCAGGATGGGCATCCGGTGTTTTCACACTGGGATGTGCCGCCTGAGGATCGGCCCGCCCTCCTGCATGAAGCCATGCACGCGCCGCTGTACCTGTGCTCCGCCAACGCAGTCACCCAAAGCGGCCTGATCGTGCAGATCGACGGCACCGGCAACCGCGTGTCTGCCATGTGTTACGGGCCTCAGACGGTGTATGTGGTCGTGGGCCGCAACAAGATCGTGCAGGGCGGTTATACGCAGGCCGTGCGCCGCATCAAGCAGGTCGCCTGCCCGCTCAACGCCCGCCGTCAGGGGCTTTCAACCCCCTGCGCGCAGGAGGGCGGATCCTGTCATGCGGCGCAGTGCCCAAATTCCATGTGCCGCATGATCGTCGCCTTTGAGCTTTGCCCCATCGGCCGGCGCATCCAGGTTCTGCTGGTGGACGAAGACCTGGGATACTGAGCGGCGCTCCCGCACAGGCGGGGCCGGTTTTCAGGCGCCTTCCAGGGAAGAAAAGCGTTTTGCCAACGGCCGGAAGCAGCCCTCAGGGGCTGCCTTTTATCGTTTAGCGCCCTTTGCGCCTGCGGCGACCTTTTTAAGGATGGTGGAGTCATAGGCAAACACGCTGCTGTTTTTGTCCGCATGGGCGCGCAGCGCATCCTCCACCATCTTTTCCACCAATTCCGGGAAGCTCACGCCGCAGGCTTTCCACAGATAAAAGGCCATCGATCCGGGAATGGTGTTGGGCTCGTTGACAAAGAGCACGTCGTTCTGATCCAGAATAAAGTCAATGCGCACCGTGCCGCGGCAGTCAAGCAGCTTGAAGATATCGCGCGTCATCGTTTGAATGCGCTCGGTGAGCTCCTCGCCGATGGGCGCGGGCATCACACGGCTGAGCGACTTCATGCCCCGGCTCTCGCCGCCCTTTGTGTCCGCAGAGCGCAGATATTTTTCAAAGAAATTGAGAAAATTGTCGCCGCTGGCGGAGACGGGCATCTCGCATACGGATGTGCGCACATCTTCGCCATAGCCCAGCGCCGCGCAGTTGATCTCTACCGGGTGCACGATCCCCACTTCCACCAGGATGCGCCGGTCATACGACGCGGCTACCTCCAGCGCGCGCTCCAGCTCCTCCCGGTTTGACGCGCGGGATACGCCGATGGAAGAGCCCAGCGCCGCCGGCTTGACAAACGCCGGGTATTTGATCTCCTTTTCAATGCGGGCGATCAGTTCCTCTTTCTGCGTTTTGAGCTGATCCCGCGTCATCCACACAAAATCAAGCACCGGATAACCCGCCCCCCGCAGCAGCAGCTTCATGGCGATTTTATCCATGCCCACGCTGGAGCCGAGCACGCCGGAGGAAGCATACGGAAGATTGGCCATTTCAAACAATCCCTGCAGCGTGCCGTCCTCGCCGTGCAGGCCGTGCAGAACGGGAATCGCGCAATCGATGTGCGCGACAGGGGCAGGAACCTTGGCAAACAGGCCCGCGCGCTGGGGCGGCCATGCCCACAGGTCGCCCGATCCCGCGCTCACATCCAGCGTCACACGGGTGATGCCCTGCGCCATGGGGTTGAAATTGCGGAACGTCTCGATTTCACAAAGCGCGTCGCCCGTATACCAGAGCCCTTCACGGGAGATGTAGACCGGCGTGACAAAAAAGCCCGCCGCCTTGGCCGCTTCGATCAGCTGCATGGCCGAGATGATGGATACATCGTGCTCGCAGCTGCGGGAACCGAAGAAGACCGCAATGTTCAGTTTACTCATCTTTCAAACACGCTCCTCACTCGCTGTAATTATCCGGCAGATCATTTTCATAGAGCACCACATCGCCCGCCTTCATCATGGCGTGCAGAAGGGCCGTGCTCTCGTCAAGGCTGCCGACCACATGTATGTTTTCCGGCGGAAAGCCTGCCTGCAAAAGTCCCTCTTCAATCGGCCGCGTATGCTTTCTGCCGACCAGAATCGCCACATCGACGCTTGAGGCCATCTGCCCGCCGAATGTCCGGTTAAATTCCGCCTCTTTTCCGCCCAGCTCCACCATGCCCGGTGTGATGATGATGCGCCGCCCGGGGAAATCCGCCAGCACGCGCAGCGCCGCCTGCGCACCCACGGGATTGGAGTTGAACGCATCATCGATGATGCTGATGCCCGCGCCGCCGTCGATCAGCTGAAGCCTGTGCTCGACGGGCTGGCAGCGTGCCACGCCCTGCGCCAGCTCCTCCAGCGTCATGCCGAGCGTCCTGGCGGCCGTGCAGCAAAGCAGCAGGTTGGCGATGGAATGCTCGCCCAGCAGGTGCGTGCTGCAGGGCACGCTTTTTCCCGTCTCCACATCGGTGAGCGTAAAGCGCGTTCCCCATGGGCCGCAGCGCACGTCGGAAGCCTCCACCAGCATGCCGGGCATATACTTTTTTTCAAGCGGGCAGCGGGTGAACAGCTCCTCGCAGAGGCCTCCATCCCGCGCAAAAACCGCCGTACCGTCCTGGGGAAGCCCTTCAATCAGCTCATACTTGGTGTCGCGCACGCGCTCCACCGTGCCAAACGTATCCAGATGCTGCGGGCCCACCGATGTGATGAGCCCGATCTGCGGACGCACCAGCTCGGCCAGTTCGCGGATATCGCCCACATGCCGGGCCCCCATCTCCGCAATGAAAACCTGATGGGCGGGCATCAGCTGCTCCCGGATGACGCGCGTCACGCCCATCGTGGTGTTAAAGCTCGACGGCGTGGCCAGCACGCTGTAACGCACAGACAGAATATCCCGCAGAAGAAACTTCGTGCTCGTCTTGCCATAACTGCCGGTGATGCCGATCCGGATGAGATCCGGCATGCCGTCAAGCCTGCGCCGGGCATCGTCCACAAACTGCCTGGCAATGCGCTTTTCTTCCGGCTGAACGAGCAGCGCCGCAAAGGCGAGCAGCGCGGGCTCAAACGCAGGCAGAAGATAACCAAGCGCCGGGGAAAGGGCCAGGCAAAAAACCTCCAGCACAAACGCCGAGAGAACGTGCACCGCCATCAGCCGCCGGATGCGCTCGGTGATCACAAACGGCTTTTTGGCCTTTTCCAGGAGCGACTGCCAAAAGAGCAGGGCCGCCATCAGCGCCACCAGCAGCAGGCGCACAGGCACAGGCGCGCCCAGCGCCAGCGCGGCCACACCCACGGCAGCCATGGCCACCGGGGGAATCACCGTGCGCAGGGTGTTGCGCTTCACGCTGCGATAAAAACCCGCAAACTGATAGCTTTCCAGCTGAAAGTAATGCATCAGCCTGCGCCCGCCCATCACGCAGCAGCACGAGAGCACAAGCGCCTGA
This sequence comes from Candidatus Ventricola intestinavium, assembly GCA_018715105.1. Classification (GTDB taxonomy): domain Bacteria; phylum Bacillota; class Clostridia; order Christensenellales; family Aristaeellaceae; genus Ventricola; species Ventricola intestinavium. The sequence goes on along the minus strand of DVMG01000144.1, from coordinate 3,287 downwards.
ACAAGGATTGAAATCACACCCATCAATCTCTTCCCTCCAGCAGGAAACTGTTCAATATTCTGAGAAACGTAGCGCTGTGCTCCAGATAGGCAAAGTGCCCGGCTCCCTCCTCGACGACAAGCCCGGCGTCGGGGATCTTTTCCTTCATCACGTCCGCCATCCACAGCGGCGTTTCGGTGTCCTGTGCGCCCCAGTAAAGCAGCGTCGGCGCCTTCACCCGCGGCAGATAGCCGGTCAGATCCTGCGAAATCACCTTGACAAACGTCTTGCGCATTTCGGGATCCAGCTGCCTGTAGTCCGGCGAGCCGAAGCGCTGCACAAGCGCCTCGCGCCCCTTGTCCGGCCAATCGCCGAACCAATGCGTCTTATCCATCAGGTTAACCGCGCCGCGCAGCCCCTTATACAGCCGCTGGCGCATGCCTGCCTTGCCGCTCTGCGGCTTTTTGACGCCCGCCGCGCCGGTCAAAACCATCCGTCCGATCATCTCCGGGTACGTCGCCGCCAGCAAAATGGCCACGCGCGCTCCAAAGGAGTGGGCCACCACATCGCACGGCGCAAGGGAGAGCCGGCGGATGATCTCCGCCGTCATTTCCATATATTCCGGAACGCCCCAGGGTTCCGGAGGCGGCGCGCTTTTGCCGCCCTTTCCATGGCCGGGAAAATCAACCGCCGCCACACGCATGCGGCCTTCCAGCGCGCTTTGCACGCTGCTCATCAGCTGCGCCGAGCACATCCATCCGTGCAGCAGCAGCACGCCGCGCCCGGTATCGCCGCTGACTGTCACATCGACAGGGGTTCCGCGAATCTCAAGCTGCATGTCTTCGCTCCTTTTCCTCGCCATAGTCATCCCCATTATGCAGGATTCTAATATTGTACTCCATTTTTCCCCAAAAGAAAAGAGGGGAGTGCCGATTGATGGCCTTCGTCCTCTCATTCTATGCATGCAGGGCCCGCTGCTTCCGCCGCGCCGGTATCCGGATGCTCTGCATCCTCCCGGCCGTTCACAGGCGCTTTTGAAAACTCACGGTACATGATCAGGGCATCTTCGCGGTTATCCTCATAATACCGCTTGCGATAGCCCACATCCAGAAAGCCGCAGGCGTGATACAGCGCCTGTGCCGCGGCGTTTGAGCGGCGTACTTCCAGCGTCATCAGGGCCATGCCGTTTTCGCGGGCCAGCGCCTCCAGCGCCTCCAAAATGCGCCTGCCGTATCCCCTGCGCCGGCAGTCCGCCCGCACGGCCACATTCAGCACATGCGCCTCATCCAGCACAAACCACATGCCCGCATACGCCAGCACCCGGCCGGTTCCGTCATCGAGCACCAGCCAGCGCGCCACGACGTTTTCCCGGACATCGTGCAGAATCGATTCTTCCGACCAGGGCATGGCAAAGCACTGCGTCTCAATCGCGTGGATTTCCGGCACATCCTCCTCGCGGATCGGGCGGACAAAAGGCTCACCCATGGGTCTTTCCCTCCCGGGCGGCACGCTCCCGCTCCGCCTGCGGCGCACGCAGGTAAAGAGGAAGCAGCGTGATGTAATCAAGGGTCTCCCCGCCGGCATGCACATATGCATCGGCCAGCGCACAGGCGCCGGCGGCGCGCAGCCCCGCATGCTGGGGCGGTGCAAAATGGGCGCGCGCACCGAGCCGGTCCCGGATTTCCGCCTCAAACGCGGCCGCCCCATCCCCCAGGAAAAGGGCAGGCTCGCCCCTCTTTTCCACCTCGTCAAGAAACAGCGTCAGCTTGAGCGCCTCATCCTTCCTCAGCCTCTGCGGGATGGGGCCGGCGCGGAAGACCGCGCCGTAAACCTGCTGCGCGCGCGCATCCAGAATCGGGCAGATCACGCCGTCAAAAGCGACGGCATTGGCCGCCAGCGCCTCCAGCGCGTTCACCCCCACGCAGGGCCTTCCCGTGGCATGGGAAAGCGCCTTGACCGTGGCCACACCGATGCGCACGCCGGTAAACGAGCCCGGCCCCACCACGGCGCCAAACAGATCGATGTTTTCCACCGCCGTCTCGCTCATGGAGAGCACCGCATCCACCATCGGCATGACGCGCTGGCTGTGCGTCTGCTTATGCGTAAGCTGCATCTCGCAGATCAGGCGTCCCTCACGCATCAGCGCCACGCCGCATGCCGGTCCGGATGTGTCAATCATCAGAATATTCATGCTCTTCCTCCTTCATGCGCGCAAGGAGCGCTTCCAGGCGCGAAGGCTCAAACCTTCCCCGGGGCCGCAGGCTGATCCGGCGTCCGATGCCGTCCGGCCCGTATTCCATGCGAATCTCCAGCGCATCCTCCGGCATTGCCTCCAGGGCCCTCTCCGGCCATTCGATCAGGCATGCGCCGTCCCGCGCGGGGATGAACTCGTCAAGCCCCATTTCATACAACGCATCGGCCCCCTCCAGCCGGTACAGATCAAAATGATACAGCCGCATCGCTTTTCCCTCATGCATGTTGAGGATTGTAAATGTCGGGCTGGGCACGGGACCCTCCACGCCCAGGGCGCGTGCCGCCGCACGGGTGAGCACGCTCTTGCCGGCGCCCATCTCCCCGAACATCAGCACAACATCGCCCGGACGCAGGCAAGCGCCCAGGCAAAGGCCAAGGCGCTGCGTCTGTTCTTCTGTCTGACAAAACAGGGTTCTCAAATTCAGTTCCCCTTTTTTCAATCCGGCCGGCGCGGCCTGTCACCTGCCGCCCTTCTGATGCAGCAGCGGGGACACGCGCTTGTAAAGCAGATAGGTCACCAGGCTGAGCACGGCACCCTTAAGCAGGTTGAAAGGCCCGGTAATGAAGATCACCAGCTTGACGGTGTTGTCGATATAGCTCCACACAGCCTGGCCCATGCCCACAATCGCCTCCACAGGCATGCCCATCAGCACCTGATAGGCCGGAATGAGCACGAAATAATTGATCAGCACGCCCGCGATGGTCATCAGCAGCGTGCCGACCGCCATGGCTTTGAGCGCGCCTCCGCGGCTTTTGAAGCGGCGGTAGATCAGGCTGGCCGGCACGACAAAGCACCCGGACATCAGGATATCCGCAAACTCCCCTACGCAGGCCGTGCTCGTGCCGAGCATGTGCACCAGGTTTTTGATGACGACAACCGCCATGCCCTGCGCAGGGCCCATGGCAAAACCGGCCAGAATCGCCGGCAGCGTGGACAGATCCAGCTTGTAAAACGCCACCACCGGGATCTCCACATAGTAAAGGACAACCGCCATCGCCGCGAGAATCCCGCAGCGGGTGAGGGTAAAGAGGGTGTCGTTTGAACGGGTTTTAGC
>DVMG01000143.1 GCA_018715105.1 Candidatus Ventricola intestinavium | reverse complement strand
TCTTTATTTTGGGCACTCCCATCCCCGGACAGCCCGGCGGCCCCGCGGCACGCCCGGGAAAGAATGCGCGACCGAACCGGAAAACCGCCCGAAAAAGATGTCAAAACTGCGCCAAAGCGGTGAAAAAGTTGGGAATCTTTTATTTTCTGGGATGATTTTCCCGCGGCCGTGCGTTTTTATGATATAATCGGTGGGAAATGATTTTCCCACCGGTGTTTCATCCCGGCGGGCAGGGAGGGCGCACGCTTGACACAGGCTTGGTATCGGGTGGCTTCCATGGGCTTTGGCTACCTCAGCGCGGTGCTGATTGCCGCCGTTGTGCTGCTTTCACTGCATAAATGCTGGGGGGATTACGCTCTTTGGCGGCGCGTGCGCCGCGCGCTGCCGCAGGCGGGTTCGGCGGGCATGCTGCGGGTGATGGCAAGCGGCGGGAGCCGGCGGCTTTCCCCCGGTCAGGAGATCCGCGTGCCGTACGAGGGGACGCTGGGCTCTGCGCTCAGCTGTGACGTGTGCATTCCATACAGGAAAGTTCACATGCGCTCGGCGTTTTTTTGGATGGAAAACGGAGAACTGCACATGGTGCCGCTGCACAGCGATGGTTTTCTGGTGGATGATGTGCTGCTGGAGCCGGGCGATGAGGCGGTTTTGCTGGATGGGGCGGTTCTGAGCGTGGGGGAGCTGCGGATGGTGCTGCGGCTTTACAGGCACAGCGGCGTGCGCGCGGTTGAAACCCCTGCGGAGCCCTATGTCACCCGTGCGCGGCGCGGCAAGGCCCAGCAGGGCCGGGGCGAAGGGATCGGCGCGCCGGGCCGGGGAGAAATCCGCCGGGAGAAAAAGCGCTGGGAAAAGAAGCTCAATCAAAACGAAGTCAGAGAAGCCAAAGAAGCGGCGGCAAGAAGAAAGAAGACGCGGAGGTGATGCAATGGCCTCACGGGAGACAGATCAGGCGCGCGCAAAACGGGCGGACGACGGTGCGGCCAATGCAAAATACTGCGCGTCGAAGCCGGCCGTGCAGCAGGGCCGCCGGCAAAAGGCCGGGGCCCGTGCGGAGAAAGAGGATGCAAGGCTGCGAAAGGACAGCAAGCGGGCCGGAATAATGCGGATGAAGCCGGCCCGAAAGCAGCAGGATTCCATGGAAGAAGAAACCGCCTGGGAGACCCGGCGCGCGGCCTCGCTGGAGCGCAGGGAAGCGCGCCGGCAGCGCAGAGAGGCCGCCCTTGCGCAGGACCGCAGGCGGGCGGTCAGCCGGGCCGGCGGCGCGAGCGTGACGGCGATCGCGCTTTTGACCGCGCTCTTTGAGACACTGGGGTTGCTGCTCGTTGCGCTGCGCACGCAGGGCACGCTGGACGGGCAGGCCGTCACCCTGATGATGGTCATGGTGCCGCTGGGGTTGATCTCCACCCTGGCATTGCCGCGCATTCTGCCGGTGGATACGCTGGTCATGGCGCTGACCAACTTCCTGTGCGGCGTGAGCGTTGTGGTGCTTTACACCGTCTCGCCGAAGCACGGAATTCGGCAGGCCGCGTTTTATGCGGCGGGCCTCGGCGTGATGGCTGTCATGAGCCTGATCATCTGGCGCATGAAGCGGTTTAAAGCCGTGACCCTGCTCGCCATGGTGCTGGGAATCGTGGCCCTGGCGCTGCCTCTGGCCTTTGGCGAGTGGAACAACGGCGCCAAAAACTGGATCGAGGTGCCGGGAATCGGATCGTTTCAGCCCAGTGAGCTGGTCAAGCTCTCTGTGATTCTGGCGCTGGCCTATTATTTCAGCGCGCACAGAACGGTGCTGCAGATGATGCCGGCCCTCGTCTTTGCGGCGGCCTGCCTGGTGATGCTGATGCTTCAGCGGGATCTGGGGACGGCCCTGATCTATTACCTGACCACGCTTGTGCTCTTTTACGCCGCCTGCGGCAATGTGCCGCTCACCGTGCTGGGCATGGGCGGCGGTGTGGGCGCGGCCATCCTGGGCTATGAGATGTTTGCGCACGTCAAGGTGCGCGTGGCCATGTGGCGCAACCCCTGGAGCGACCCCACGGACAAGGGATACCAGATCATCCAGGCGCTGCTTGCCATCGGTTCAGGCGGCCTTTTCGGCGTGGGCCTGGGGCAGGGGACGCCCGAACAGATTCCTGAGTATCACAACGACTTTATCTTTGCCGTCATCTGTGAGCAGATGGGGCAGATCTTTGGCCTGCTGCTCATCGGCGTCTATGTGGTGCTGATCCTGCGGGGCGTTACGCTGATCACCCGTGCACGGCGGTCGTTTTCCATGCTGCTGGGCTGCGGCGTGCTGGCCATGCTGAGCATTCAGACGTTTATGATCGTGGCGGGGGTCATCAAGATGATTCCGCTGACGGGCGTGACCATGCCCTTTTTGAGCTATGGCGGTTCCTCCCTGATCTCCTGCATGGCGATGATCGGCATTTTGCATGGCATCGGCGCGAAGGCGCAGGACAATTTGGAAGAGGATATTCTCGCCGTGCGGGAATAAAGGGCGCCGCCCAAAGGCGCTGCTTTCCGGGGAGGCGGTTTTATCAAGGTTATCAGACGCCGCATTCGCATGCTGACCCTGTGCATGCTCACGCTTTTTCTGCTGACGGCGGCTTACTTTTGCTATTCGGTGTATTTTTACGGCGGGCGGTGGGTGGCCAATCCCTATAATCCGCGCATCAGCAGCCAGAAGCAGAATGTCATCATGGGCAGTGTGACCGACAGGGACGGCACCGTTCTGGCCTATACCGATGAAACGGGCAGCCGGCGCTACAACAGCAACGAGCAGACACGCCTGGCCGTCTCTCAGGTGGTGGGCGACAGCGGGGGCAATGTGTCAACGGGGGTGGACACGTTTCACGCGCAGTATCTGCTCGGCTTTAAAGCCAGCATTCTGGAGCGGCTGGCGGATGCTTTTACCGATACCCCCCAGCGGGGGGACGATGTGCAGCTGACCATTTCCGAGCGGCTGTCGCGCTACATCAGCGAGCAGTTCCCGGCCGGCAAACGCGGCGCGGTGGTGGTGCTCGATTACAGCACCCATGAGATTCTGGCGATGGTATCCATGCCGCAGTTTGACCCGGAGGATCTGAGCAGCGCGCTGGAGGATGAGGCCGCGGGCGCGCTCATCAACCGGGCGATCCAGGGGCTTTATCCGCCGGGATCGACGTTCAAGATCGTCACCATGGCCTCCGCGCTTTCCAACCTGCCGGATTTGGATGACTTTGCCTTTGACTGCACGGGATACTATCCCGTGGGAAACTATTCGGTGACGGAGGCCAGCGCGCACGGCGTGCAGACGCTCTCCGATGCGTTCATTCATTCCTGCAACACGGCGTTTGCCGCGCTGTCTCAGGATCTGGGCTATGCGCTGCTGGGAGAAACCGCCGAGCAGATGGGATTTAACGAAAATTTCCTGTTCAGCGATCTCATCATGTACAATTCAAGCTATCCGATCGATGATTTGAGCGCCGAGGATCTGGCCTGGTCTTCCATCGGACAGGGGCGTGTGCTGGCCACGCCGCTGCACATGGCGCTCATCGCCGCTGCCGTGGCCAACGGAGGGGTGATGAACGAGCCCCGCCTGCTTGGCCGGATTACGACCGCCCAGGGCGGTGAGCGGGCGCTGCCGGATCACATGGAGGGCTGGCGGGTCATGGAGGAAAGCGTGGCCGCGCGCCTTGAGAAGGAGATGATCCGCACCGTCCAATCCGGCACGGGCACGCGCGCGGCACTTGATAACGGCTACGTTGTCGCCGGGAAAACCGGCTCGGCGGAGGCCAGCGACGACAAGAGCATCGAATCACACGCGTGGTTCGTTGGCTATGTTACCAATGAAAATGCGCCCTATGCGGTCTGTGTGCTGGTTGAAAACGGCGGAAGCGGCGGCGCCGTCGCCGCGCCGCTCGCGCGCAGAGTTTTGCAAAAGGCGATTAACCTGGGTTTGTAGGGATTCCCGACAACAAGACGACAAGGAGGCTCCTATGCGTAAAAAGGGAATGGTTTGGTTTGCCGCACTGCTTGTGATGATGGGCCTGGCGGGCTGCGCCGCAGCGGCTGGCGTGACGCTGCGCACGTTTACGCCGTTTGCGGACATGGATCTGGCCGCGCAAAGCTACATGGATCTGATTACCGCCTGGGAAACCGAAAGCGGGAATCTGGTGGAAGACTATTCCGGGCTGACGGATGAGGCCTGGATGGAGCAGCTGCGTGCGATGACCGCCGACGGTCAGGTGGATCTGGTGGTCGTGCCGGTTGGCTCCGGGCTGACGGGCAGCGAGCTGGTGAATGTGGAAGAGCTCCTTGCCGTCGCCCCGGACTGCGGCGCACGCAGGATGGATGCGATGATGGAGGCGGACGGCACCGTGCTGCTCACGCCCGTGCGCTTTAACTGGGAAGCGCTTTACATCAATACGGATGTGCTGGAGGCCAAAGGGCTTTCCGCCCCCACCACGTATGAAGAGCTGGTTTCGGTCTGTTCGGCGCTCGCGCAGGAGGGCGTTCTCCCCCTTGCCAACGCGCTGGGGGATTGGGCGGAAATCGTGCTTGACTGCGCGGCGCTGCTTGGTGCGCCCGCCGATCAATACGGCCAGCAGGCTTCTTTGGATGGCGCGCAGGCCGTGCTCACTGCGCTGATGCAGGCGGGCGCCTTTGGCACGGATCCCTGGGGGATGACCGATGCGGACGCACAGGATGCCTTCCTCTCCGGGCAGGCGGCCATGCGCTTTGATTCGGAGGGGCTTGCCCAGATGGCAACGGCCGCCGGACGGCAGGACAGCGTGACGGTGGTCAGCCTGGCCGGGACGGATGGGCAGGCCCGCACTGCCGTGGTGGGTGTGCCGAGCTTCGGCCTGGCTTTGACACAGGCATGCTGGCAGGATGAGGCCCGGCGGGAAGCCGCTCTCTCCCTGGTGACCAAGATGCTCAGCCAGGAGGGCTTGGCCAGCCTGGCCGGCGGCAGTCAGAGCAGGCTGGGCGAGAGCATCGCACAGCTGACCGCCTCTGCCACAGGCTGCACCGGGCTGCTCTATGACCTGAATCCCGATGGGTTCGAAAGCTGGGCGCAAGGCGTTATCGACGCGCTCAGGAGCCTGTGACGCCCGAAGGCATGCGTGGATTCAGGCGATGAAAGCGGCAGGGCGGCAGAAGCAGCGGCATGGAACCGGCATAGAAGGCGTCTTCCCCGAAAGCGCAACGCGATAGGGAAGCGGGAAAAACACATGAATTTCATGCCCGGCGTCCGGGCAACAAAAAGCGTGGGCAGGAGATCAGCGATCTCCTGCCCACGTTTTTTCCTGCTCTTTGATGGCGCACGCGCACGCTGGAGGAAATGGGAAACGATGGAAAAGCGTTTTTCATGACCGGCAGGCCGTTGGCTTTTCTGCCGCGCTTCATTGGCGGGCAACCGATGCCGGGACGCTTTGCCTTTCCCATCCGCTTGTCTTTCCCATCCCCGTCACCCTACCGAATCGGCAAGGGGAGGATACAGAACGGGATCGGGCGTCGGCGCGGGCGTGGGAGACGGCGTGGGCTGCGGGGTGAGAGGGGATGCCGTCTGCGCCGCCGGGGACGGTGCCGGCGTCTGCTCCGGCTGCGGATCGACAGCGGAGGAAAAGAGCAGAGACTGTGTCTCCTGCCCCGCTGCTCCGTCAACCGTCAGGCCGTGATCGCGCTGGAAGGCCTCCACGGCCTGAATGGTGCCGCCATAGTAGCCGCCGGTGATCGAGCCCTGATAATAGCCCAGCTCAGCCAGACGAACCTGAAGCATGTACACATCATCGCCCGATTTGCCGCGGGAGAGCGTGCGGTACTGCGTGGGCCAGTTGTCACGGCTGTACACCGGAGTGGGCGTGGGATCCGGCAGCGGATTTTCGCGAAGGGTGCTGTAATTGAGCGTGCGCTTGAGCGTCATGGTGTATTCGGGGTCGTATTCGCCTTCGTAAACGGTGACAGGAGTTCCTTCCGGGCAGTTGTCATAAATCCACTTGGCGTCGGATACATAGAGCCGCACACAGCCATGGGAAGCGGGCGTGCCCAGCGCCTCAAAGGATTTTGTGGACAGGGTTCGTTCATCCGCTTCGCTGTAGAGCACAGAGTGGAAGGCGTTGGCCGAGTCGATGCGCGTGAGATACTGCGCATGGGAGTCCCATTGGGGGAAATAGCCCCAGCGGGCCCGCTTTTTGGGCATGATGGTTGTGCCAAGCGGCGTGGGATAATCCTCCGTGCCGGTGGAGCAGATCATTTCGCGCACTAAAATGGTGTATTCGCCGTTCTCATCGTATGTATAAGCGCGGGTGATCTGGTTGACCACATCCACCATCAGAGCATACCGGGCCGGCTCCGGGGTGGGGGAAGGGCGCGGGGTGGCGCTGGCGGGCACGGCGTCCGCAGAGAAGAGCATCTCCTGCGTATCCTGCCCGGCGATGCCGTCTACGGCAAGCCCGTTGTGCTCCTGGAAGGCGCGCACAGCGCTTCGGGTCACCTCGTAATAGCCGCCGGAAACCCGTTTCGTATAAAAGCCCAGCTCGGCCAGGCGTGTCTGCAGCGCGCTGACCAGATCTCCCGAATCCCCATATTTGACTGTGCGGCTGAATGTGAAGGGAGCCGGTGTCGGCGTCGGCGTCAGGACGGGGACGGGCGAGGGGGTGGCGTAGGGCGTTGAACCGTCCCGGTGCACGGCCGCGGCGGAAAACAGGCGCTCCCATGTTCCCGCATCCATTTTGCCGGTTTCACGCAGATTATTATATTTTTGGAAGCGCCGCGTGGCGCTCTGTGTTCCTTCGAGAAAATCCCCCGAACATTTGCCGTGATAATATCCCAGATCGGTCAGCCGTTCCTGCGCGGCGAGCACGGCTTCGCCCGAATCGCCGTATTGCAGCGTCTGATCCAGAGGGGGAACGGGCGTCGCGGTGGGCAGGGGAGTGGGCTCAGGGGTCGGGCTCTGTGTTTCAAGGGGCGTGGAAACGGCGGCGGTGGTATCCGCCGGCTGTGTGCCGGCGGGCACGAAGTCAATGTCGCCGTCATCTTCAAGGATGACCTGGCCTTCTTCGTCTTCCCAGAGAATCTTTTCCGCCGAAGTCACGGCGGGCAGCAGCAAGGCCCATAAGAGCAGCAGCGGGATCAAGCGTTTCATTTCAGCCTCCATCAACGGATTGCGTTGGCCTCCCTCGGGGAGAGCGATGTTTCTTCCCCAATCCGACAGGATTCGGGTGGTTTCATCATATCACATCCGGCGTCTGTGCGCAAGGAAGGAAGATCAGGAAGCGCTGGAAACGCTGTCCGCCGCATGCCGTTTTAAACGCGAACTCAAATGCAGAATTCAGGATAGACAATCGGGGCCGCCC
>DVMG01000142.1 GCA_018715105.1 Candidatus Ventricola intestinavium | reverse complement strand
GATTATTATATCGCTTCTCCCCTCGCCTGTCAATCCCTTTTTTTCATCTTTTTTCGCCTCTTTTTCGGGACGGGCGCCTCCTGAAATTTTCCCGCCCTCTCGGCATAAGATAAAGGGGTGATGACCATGCTCAAGCGTTTTTTCCAGGCAGCCGCGCTTTTTCTCCTGGGCGCGCTGCTTGTTTATGCCCCGGAAATTTTTGTGGCGGTTTCCGGCCCCTATGCCCTCACCACGCCGGAACGCGTTTTGCTGCGCATCGTGTTGTGCACGCAGGACGCGGATACTCTTTCTTCTTTTTATAAAGCGCTTCCCGGTTATCAGAAAACACACCCGGCCGTCCATCTGCGCGTCATACGTGCGGATGAACAGCAATTGACGCAGATGAGCGAGCCGTTGCCGGATGTATATCTCTTTTCACAGGATGTTTCTCTGCCTTTGCAGTCCCTCTTTCTTCCTCTTGAAGAGGCTTTCCATGTGCCGGTTGAAACGGATTCGGATAGCCAAGCTGTCCCGCCGCATGGAAGGCAGGAAGGGATGCTTTACGCTCTTTTGTATAATCCTCCTTCCGGTACGCCTCTCCTGTGTGCCGTGTCCTCGCAGGCAAAAGAGAAGGAAACCGCGCTCGGCTTTCTCTCTTATCTGCACGAAATTCCATCGGAAGCCGTGGACGGCACATAACTTTTTCTTGTGTAACGCATCGTATTAGGGTACAATAAAGGCAATGAAAACCGGGAGGATATCATGGACACCCTGATTCAATCGCTTGTTCAGGCCAACTTTGCGCCCGAGCGCATCATTCCCCGTGCGCCCATGGCGCGCTACACCACGTTCCGTGTCGGCGGGGAGGCCGATGTGCTGGTTGATATCGCCTCTGCTGAAGATGTCACGGTCGCGCTTCGTGCCGCCAGGCACGCCGGCGTGCCTGTAACGGTCATCGGCAACGGCTCCAACCTTCTGGTGTTGGACGGTGGAATCCGTGGTTTGGTGCTGCGCCTGGCCGGAAGCTGTTCCGCCATCCGCCGAGAGGGGAACCTTGTGCTGGCGCAGGCCGGCGCCTCGCTGCACGCAGTCGCTTCCTTTGCTCAGGGGCAGGGGCTTGCCGGCCTTGCAGAGCTGGCGGGAATTCCCGGCACCATCGGCGGCGGCTCCATCATGAATGCCGGAGCGTACGGCGGCGAGCTTTCCCAGGTCGTGACGCGGGTGGATGCCATTGCCCTCTCCGACGGCAAACCCCTTTCCTTTTCCGGTCCCAAGCTCGATTTTTCCTACCGGCACAGCGCCATGATGGATGCGGGCGTTGTGGTGACGGATGTCACGCTGTCCCTTTCGCCGGGCGATCCCTCTGCCCTACGCGAGCGCATGGAGGCGCTTTCCCGCGCCCGCCGCGAAAAGCAGCCCCTCGAATATCCCAGCGCAGGCAGCACATTCAAGCGGCCCGAGGGCCTGTTTGCCGCCCGTCTTATTGACGAATGCGGTCTGCGCGGCCTGCGCGTGGGCAATGCGCAGGTAAGTGAAAAGCATGCCGGATTCATCATCAATCTCGGCGGCGCGACCGCGCGGGACATCCTCACGCTCATCACAGAAGTCACGCGGCGTGTTCAGGATGCCACCGGCGTACATCTGGAGCCGGAGGTGCGCATCCTCGGCGAGGAGGCCGGTTGAGCCGCGCGCCCATACGAAAGGATTTAAAAAACATGAGGTTTCTGATCGTTACCGGCCTGTCCGGTGCAGGAAAAACCAGCGTGCTGCGCCACTTGGAGGACAGCGGCTATCAATGCATCGACAACCTGCCTCCGCTTCTGCTGGCCCAGGCGTTTACACTGTGCGAAAAAGTGGAGCTGGATATGCCCGTGGCGCTGGGGGTGGATTCCCGCAGCGGTGCGCTGTTCAATGCGGAAGCGGTGCTGGACGCGATTGCCCAGGCCAGCGACAGCCACGAGATTTCCATCCTCTTTTTGGAGGCCGATACCGAGACGCTGATTGACCGCTATAAGGAAACGCGCCGCGACCACCCCCTGATGCGCGGCAGGGTGACGCTTGAAGGCGCCATCGCCAAGGAACGCGAGCTGCTTCAGCCGCTTCGCGAGTGTGCCCATTACGTGCTTTCGACGGGCGGCCTGCGTCCCAAAGAGCTCTGCACCCGTGTGGACGAGCTGATCGCGCATGGGGAAAACCAGCAAGTTCTGCGCACGGAGATCATGTCCTTTGGTTATAAGCGCGGCATTCCGCGGGAGAGCGACTTGGTTTTTGACGTCCGCTTTCTTCCCAATCCCTACTATATAAAAGAGATTCGGGCCTACACGGGGCTTGAAGCGCCCGTTCGCGACTATGTGCTTCAAAAAGAGGAGACGCGCGAATTCCTTGCCCATCTTTACGAGCTGGTGGATTATCTCCTGCCCCTGTATCAGCGCGAAGGCAAGCGCCGTCTGATGATTGCCGTGGGCTGTACCGGCGGGGCGCACCGTTCCGTTGCCATCAGCGAAGAGCTGTGCGCGCATCTGCGCGCGCTGGGGCAAACGGTCAACGTCATCCACCGCGACATTGTCCAGGAAGAAGCCAGTTGGCCGTTTCGCCTCAGCCGTTCAGGCGGCACATCCAAATCATAACATGAGCCGGCCCTCAGCCGAAGGCCGGCTCATGAAAACGCAGCGGCTTGAATCCGTCATGGTATAAGATGCCGCCAAAGCGCGCATGCTGACCCCAAACGATAAAAAGGATGGGATCCTATGCGCGCTTCTTCATGGCCTCCTTCCTCCACGCCGGCAGAAACCCCTCGCCGGACGCCTCTGCCGGATCCGCAGCCGGATGCCCGTGAGGCATTTCTTCCCCCCGAAGGGGGGCCGCCCTCGTTTCTGCCGTTTGGCGCACAGGCTTTTGATCAGGCGCGCGTGCGCCGCGTGCCGGTTTTTCTCGTCATCGGGGAACTCTCCCCCGCATTTTCAGACCCCTCTCTCGCCATGCAGATTACGGAGCGCACGGTGCCCGTGCACCTGTCTCCCGGCACACGCCCGGATGTCGAGCTGCTCTGTCAGCGTGCCGGCGCCCTTTTTTCTCAGGAGGGGGCGCTGCCCCTCTGCGCTCTTTTGCTGGATGACGCGCGGCCCTTCCTGGCCGCGCCGCTGCCTCCGGCCGGCTTTCCGCTCGATCCATCCCGTCTGTATGTCTGGCTGTATCAGGCCGACAGGCGCTTTTCCCAAAATCTGGCGGGGTTCATCGGCCAGGCCGCGCAGGTGATGCGTTCTTTCCGTCCGGCGCCTCTGCGCAGGCCCTATTCCCCCCGGGATGCATCTCACGATCTTTCCCGCGCGTTGGAAGCGGTCGAGGATCCCCGAAACGGCGGCTTTGGGGAGATCAAGTCTCCCATGGTCAGCGCGCTTCGCTATCTGCAGCAGGCTGCCGCGCGGGGAGACAGCCGTGCGCATACCTCCCTGACGCGCGCGCTCGACGCCATGCTTGCCTCCTCCCTTTACGATCCTCTGGACGGCTCCTTTTTCAGGGCGACCCTGACCGATGACTGGCGGGTCTTTGTGCCGGAAAAGCCGCTGGGGATCGGCGCGCTGCTCGCTTTGATCCTCCTTGAGGATGGACGCCGCAGCGAAGCCGTGCGCGCGCTTGACTTTCTTTTGAACGCCTGCTCCCTGGCCGGCGGAGGATTGGCGCCTTATCTTCGGGCGTCAAGGGAGAGCTTTGCCTTCACGCCTGAGCAGGTATGCGCCGCCTTGGGCAATGAAGATGGCCTGCGCGCGGCGCGTCTTCTGAATCTGCGCCGTCAGCAGGCGGGGGAACTGCCGCAGGTGACACCCAGCCGGTTTTCCCCCGTGCCTTCGGATGCTTCCCGTTCCCGTCATTCCATGGATACGCCGCCGCTCACCCCCACGCTTTCCGCGTCTTTGACACCGGAGGATACCGCCTTTCTGCGCCGCGTGACCCCCGCCCTGGCCCGCGTGCGGGCCGCGCGCAGCCAGCCTCAGCTTGCTCCCCATGTGCTCACTGAGGATTGCGCTCTGGCCGCGGCCGTGTTCGCGCTTTGCGGCCGCCGGTTGGGCGAGACGCGCTATACGCAGGCCGCTCAGCGGGCGGTTTCCTTCCTCATCGCGCTTCCTTCTGCCGGAAGCGGGGGGCTTGCGCCTTCCTGTGCGCCTGTCAGCCCTCTGCATGCGCAGGCCACGTGCGGCGCGAGCGCAGCGCTTGCCCTCGCCTTGCTCACATTGGGGCAGGGGGAGGGAATGGAAGCTTACCAGGCCGGCGGCCTTCGCCTGCTTGGCGCCGCTCTGCACGCTTTTCTTGACAGGGATGGTCTGCCCATGCATACTCCGCAGGATCCGGCCGCGTTTCTTCCCCGCATTCCCGCCGTCTACGACGGGGAACTTCCCTCGCCCGCCGCGCTGCTCGTGCATGCGCTGCGCCTGGCGCATGCCCAGCGGCCCGACGCGCATTACGCCGAAGCCATCGATGCCATCTGGGCCGCATCCGCGCCCGCCGTGCGCGAGCAGCCGCTTGCCTGTGCGGCGCTCATCGACGCGGTTACAAGATAGCCCTCATGCATGCAGGATTTGCCGCAGCATCTGATCGCTGAGCGTGAAAAGCGTCTCCGGGCCCGAGAGCACACCGTCGCTGAGCGCCTGCTTTTCTCTCTGAAGCAGAAGAATGCGTTCCTCAATGGTTCCGGAAGCGATCAGGGAGATCACCTGCACGCCCCGTGTCTGGCCGATGCGGTAAGCCCGGTCCGTGGCCTGATTCTGCGCAGCGGTGTTCCACCATGGATCATAGTGGATGACGACATCCGCGCCGGTGAGGTTAAGGCCCGTCCCGCCTGCCTTCAGCGAGATCAGAAACACGGGCGCTTCTCCGGCGTTGAAAGCGTCCACCAGGCGCATGCGCGCCAGTTTCGGCGTCTCACCCGTGAGTTTGAGCGTGCGGATTCCCTCCTTGGCGAGAGCCTCCTCCAGAAGCGCCAACATGGAGGTAAACTGGGAAAACAGCAAAATGCGGTGCCCCTCCTGCGTCATCGTGCGCACCATGTCCACAGCCTGGACGAGCTTCCCCGATCCCCCGGCATATCCTTCCAAGCACAGCCTGGGATCGCAGCACAGCTGGCGAAGCCGCGTCAGGCCTGCCAGCAGCTGCATCCTTCCCTGTGCGTCCAGGGATCGTCCCTCTGTCTCCTTCTGCATCCGCATAAGATACGCGCGGTAGAGCCTGCCCTGTTCCGGCGTCATCTCGCTGGTCAGCGTCATGTCCACCTTTTCAGGCAGTTCATCCAGCACATCCTTTTTCATCCTGCGCAGGATGAAAGGGGCGACCATTCCGTGCAGATTCCTGCGGGCCTGCTCATCCCCCTCGCGCACGATGGGTACCTCAAAGCGCTCCCTGAACCGCTTGTAGCCGTACAGATAGCCGGGCATCAGAAAATCAAAAATCGACCACAGCTCGCTCAGCCTGTTTTCAATCGGCGTGCCGGTCATCGCAAAGCGATGCGCGGCACGCAGCGCCTTGACCGCCTTCGCCCCATGCGAGGCGGCGTTTTTGATGGTCTGCGCCTCGTCAAGCAGCACATGGGTGAATGTCTTTCCTTCATAAGCGCATATATCCCGCTTGAGCTGATCGTAGGAGGTGATCATCAGCTCTGCCTGTCCTTCCCGGATCTCCCTTTCCCTCCCCTGCGCGGGCCCCATCAGCACGCTGCAGGAAAGCGAGGGAGCAAACCGCAGGGCCTCGGCCTTCCAGTTGAGCTGCAAAGAAGCCGGGCATACCACCAGCGCGCGCACGGCATGCCCCTCTTCCTTTTCATGCAGAAGAAGCGCCAGCGCCTGCACGGTCTTGCCAAGCCCCATATCGTCCGCCAGAATGCCGCCGAATCCCGCATGGGAAAGCGCGCACAGCCAGGAAAGGCCCGTTCTCTGGTAGGGGCGGAGCTCGGCCCGCAGGGAAGACGGCGCCTGGGCCTGCACGCCCCGCGCCTCGCGAAGCCTCCGAAGCCAGGCCGCAACGGCGTCCGATGTGGTGAGCGACATTCCTTCCCGTTCCTGAATCGCGTCCTCCATATACAAAACCCGGGCCGCCGGGATATCCGTCCCCTTTTCCAGCGCTTCCGCCGTCACGCCGAGCCCCTGCACAATCTGAGCCGCCTGTGCCGCCTGCTCAAGCGCCTCTCCGGAAAGGAAGGCACCGTTCCTCAGGCGCACATACCGGCGCTTTTGCCGGTATGCCGCATACGCCGCCTCCAGATCCTCCTGGGTATAGCCGCCCATGTCCGCGCATGCGAGCAGCTGCGTGCCCGACTGCGTTACCCCGAAGGAGAGGGTGCGCCGGGTTCTCACGTTCAGGCCGGCCAGACGCTGGGAGACATACACTTCTCCCAGAGAGCGCAGCTGCTCAGGCGCGCTGGCCAGGCGGTCAAACACGGCCTCATCCGTGCCGGAAAAGGCGTATTCGTCCGGTCGGATCCGTTCCGGAAACAGCCGTTTCACCGCTTCAAGTGCTCGGCGTTCGAGCAGGGCATCCCGCCGGATACCCTCCGCGGTCTCTTCCGGCGCCACGTGCCGGCCGCCGTACTCATAGCTCACCCGGCAGAGCAGGCGCCCGCCTCCTTCCGCCGCATCTTCCGCATCCAAATAATAATGAGCCGTCATGGGCGCGGGCATATGCTCAAGCAGCAGCTTCTGCCCCTGTGCCACCGTCAGGCAGGCGCGCGCGGGCGCAAGCACCTGGGCGCATATCGCGTCAAGCTGCTCTTCCCTCAGGCACAGCCCCTTCGGATAGTCCTTCGCCACGCGCACAAGCCCGGCTATGCGTTCAAACGCCTCGCCATATAGGCAGAGGATTTCTTCCCCGGCAAACCAATACGCGCCGGTGTCTCCCGCCAGCATCTTTCCCAAATCGACGCGCAGGCTCGTGCCCTCCTGCGTTTTCTTGAGTCTCACCGTCAGCGCGGCATCCCCCTGCGTCACCCGTGCGTTCGCCAGCGTCCCATCCCCTCTGCGCACAAGGACGTCGCGCCCCATGAGCAGCCGCATCGTCTGATCAAGCATCGCGCCGGTCAGGCGCATCTGCGCCTTCTGCTGCGGGGAGACCGTCTGCGCGAGCAGCACGATATGCCGCATCAGCGCGGCGTCCCGCTCTTCCAGCTCGCTCTCGGTGTGAGAAAACGTCAGTTCCTTGCCGTAGACGGTGCGCTCACGCATGCGCACGCGCGAAGCGAATTCCCACAGGTTGCGCACCACATACGTGCGCGTCCTGCCGATCTTCATTTCCAGTCCCACATAGTCGTTTTCCATGCTGAGGATGGGATCCAGCCGCACTTTCTTTTTTTCCTCCCCGGCGAGGGTCTCCATGCGCCGGATCCGGCCCGCTTCCCCTTCTTCAATCAGCCGGGCGATATACGAGTCGGTGCGGGCGCGCTCCTGGGCCGCGCGCCTTTCCTCCTCGCGCCGGATTCTTTCCTTCTGTTCGCGCATCAGGCGTTCCCAGATCTGCTGAGCGCTCTGTTTCTTCGCTTTTGCGGCCGCCTCCAGGGAAGACCCCCTGTTTCGGAGCCTGTGGCACGCATGGATCATCAGGGCCGCCACATGCTTGCAGGGTTCCTGCGTGCGTGCATACAGCGGGCAGCTGCACGAGCAGCTCATCATTTTCTCTGCGGACAGGTTATACGTAAATTCCACATCGTAATATTCGCCGTATCCGCGCACCACACCGCGCCCCTCAAGCCGGCCTTCCGGCGTCTCCAGATCAAGGCGCTCAACCCGTCCCTCCCTTTCATAATTCTTTCCCCGCGTAAAATAAACCGGATTATCCATGGCCTCGTATACGTTTTCCATCGTAAACATCCGTCATTCCCTCTTCCCGGGCAGCGCCGTTTTTTGGATGTCCTCATTATACCACACTTGCTCCACCGGCCAAAAGCATGTACAATGATCGCATTCCCGTCCTTCCTTCTGTCCTTTCCGTTTCTTCGTTTTTGGTCTCGTTCTGTTTCCGTCTTCCTTCCGCAGAAAGGAGCGCCGCCTCATGCGTCTGTTTCTGGGTCTTTCCCTGCCCAAAGCCGTGCTCCGGGAAACCGGCCGCCTGTCTCAGCTTGCATCCTGCCGGATTCCGGGCCGTTATACCGCCCCGCAACATCATCACATCACCCTCGCCTTTCTCGGCGAGGTTCCGGAAGGCCGCCTGCCGGATGCGCACGCCCTGCTCACCGAATGCCTGCGCCGCGCGCCTGCCCCCTTGCTCCTGCTGGATGGCTGCGGCTATTTCGGCGCGCCGCAGCGCGCCATTTTTATCGTTCGTGTAAAAAGCACCCCCGATCTTTGCCCCCTGCACGAGGCCCTGATCCGCGGCGCACAGATGCGGGCGCTTCCCTTTGATCCCGGCCCCTTTTCTCCGCACATCACGCTTGCGCGGCGCGCCGTCCTTTCGCAGGAGGCGCTCGACTCGCTTCATCCCCGGCCGTTATCCTTCAGGCCCACGCAGGCCCATGTCTTCTTAAGCGCGCGCGACGCGCAGGGGAGCCTGTGCTATACGCCGCTTGCCTCCGCCCCGTTTGCATAGGCCGGGGTGCTCCTCCGCTTTCAAACGCCGCCTCTTGGGACGGTGTTGGGGGGTGCAAATTCTTTTGCGCGGCTTCGGCCTCGGGCGCAAAGCCGCAGGATTTTACCACATTTCCGTAGGAATACGGCCGGCATCCTGCCGGTTTCAGGCCGCCTGCAGAATGCTTTTTCCCCCGAAGGGGGGAAAAGATTCCTGCAATTCTCGAAAAAGCAACGCCCGCCGTCATGGAAGCGCTGCTTATGTCAACACCCCTCAGCCGGCATCCTGCCGGTTTGTTTTGTTGTTTGTTTCATGAAGAAGGAGTCTTTTTTAAATTTTTCTTGACAAATGTTACAAACCGTAATAAAATATCGACAGACTCGAAACGAAAGGAGACGCATCTCCCCATGAAGATTCATGCGTCTAAAAAGAGATGGTTCGCTGCGGCCGTCATGGCCTTCATCCTGTGCATCGGGGCCACCGCCTGTGCGCAGACCTATCGCTTTGGCGACGAGGCCGATGAAATTGCCACCATCCAGACGGCGCTCAAGCAGCTCAAGCTCTACTCGGCCGAAATCACCGGGCATTTTGGTGAAAAAACAGAGGCTGCCGTCAAAAAATTCCAGAAAAAGTATGCGCTCAAGGATGACGGCATTGTGGGAGAGGACACGCTGAAAGAGCTGTATGCCGCCGCCGGCATCACCTCCTCCGGCTCTTCCGAAAGCAGCACCCTGCTGCGTTACGGCTCGCAAAATGACGCCGTGCGCACCCTTCAGGAGAATCTGACGAATCTGGGGTATTACGACGGTTCCATCACCGGCCATTTCGGCAGCATCACCGAAGCCGCCGTCATGAATTTTCAGCGTAGGAACGGCCTTTCTGCGGATGGTATCGCCGGCGCGAAAACCCTTGAAAAAATCGACGAGGCCCTGGGCAAAGCGTCTTCTTCCTCTTCGTCTAGCAATTCTTCCTCGGACGGTTCCTCTTCGGAAACCCTGCTCAAATACGGGATGGAGGGCTCTGAGGCCGTCCGCACGCTCCAGCAAAACCTCAAGACGCTTGGTTATTATACAGGATCGGTAACAGGCAACTTTGGCCGGCTGACCAAGGACGCCGTCTTCCGCTTCCAGCGCGCCAATGATCTTTCCGCCGACGGCATTGCAGGGGAAAAGACGCTTGCCGCCATCAGCAGCCGGATTTCCGGCAGCGGATCCGGTTCTTCCTCTTCTTCCGGCTCTTCGTCGGGCAGCGGTTCTTCCGGCAGTTCGCCGGGCGGCTCTTCTTCCATGACGCTGGATACATCCGTAACGCTGCAGAAGGATTCCAAGAACGACGAGGTGCTCAAGCTCCAGAATATGCTCGCCGCGCTTGGCTATTACAGCGGCAACAAGACCGGCAACTTCGGCGATCTCACGCAGGAGGCCGTCATGGCCTATCAGCGCGCAAAGGGCCTGACGGCGGATGGCATCGCCGGCAAAAAGACGCTCGCCGCCATCAACGCGGATTATGCAGGCGGATCCGGTTCTTCCGGAAGCGGTTCTGGCTCTTCCTCTTCCGGCAGCAGCAACATCAGCAGCACGGCGGGCAATGTGATCTATTCCAACTTCTACAGCTGGCGCCGCAACTATGATAACGGGGAATACTGCACGGTCTATGATTTCTCCACCGGCTATTCCTGGCGCCTGCGCATCATGACCAAGGATGCGCACATGGATGCGGAGCCTGTAACGGCGGAGGACACCGCGATCATGAACAAGGCGTTTGGCAACGTGCAGACATGGACGCCCAAAGCCGTGTGGGTGACCTTCTCAGACGGAAAGACCTATATCGGCTCGACGCACAATGTCCCCCACTCGCCCTATCACCTGACAGACAACAATTTTAAAGGCCATCTCTGTGTGCATTTCCCCATTCCGATGGAGAAGGCCCAGGAGATCGGCCCCTACGCCACCAGCCATCAGGAGGCCATCAACGAAGGCTGGGAAAACACGCAGAAGCTCAAATATTGATTTCAATCCGCCCCAGAAAGCAAGAAGGATGGAAAGCACGGACGCTTTTCATCCTTCTTTTTAGGCCTGTCTGTTGGCACCGCCTTGCCGGCATGGTATAATACGCATGTAAACACACCAAAAGGAGGAATCCCCCTATGGCGACCATGAAGGATATCGCCAACTCTGTCGGGGTCAGCCTGACCACGGTTTCAAACGTCGTTCACGGCAATTATGACCGGGTGTCGCCCCAAATGGTGCAGCGCATTCTCCATGCCATTGAGGAAATGCACTACGTGCCCAACATGTCCGCACGCGCGCTGGTCAGCCATTCCTCCCGCATCATCGCGTATGTGGATACGCACAGCCCGCAGGAAGCCTACGCCGGGAATGGCTTTGCCGGCCTGCTTCTCTCCGGCCTGGAGGGCGTCGTCACCGATCACGGATATTTTTTGATGATGCGCCGCGGCACCGATGAGGCCGTGCTGCGGCTGATGCTCAACAACTGGAATCCGGATGGCGTGATCTTCCGGGACTGTGTGCCCATGAGCCTCGTTCAGTTCGTCAAAAACCAGAAAAAGCCCTGTGTGACCATCAACACGTATCTGGATGATCCCACGCTCATTCAGGTGCGCGCGTCCGACCGGGAAGGCGGCCGGATTGCCACGGAGCACCTGCTGGCCCTGGGGCACCGCGATCTTCTTTTCATCGGGGCCGTGCATACCGGTTTTATGAACAATGACCAGCGCTATCTGGGGCATTGCGACGCGCTGCGCGCCGCGGGCATTGAGCCGGATCCCCGCCATCTGATCAACAGCCTGCACCCCTTCAATGCAGAGCGCGGCATTGAGGTTGGCCGCCGGCTGGCCGCCCGCGGAGGCTTTACGGGCATCTGCGTCTCCGGCGATCAATATGCGGTGGCCATCATGTCCGGCCTGCGCGAAGGAGGGATGCGCATTCCGCAGGATGTCTCGGTTGTCGGTTTTGACGATGCGGACATCGCCCGCATGGCGTATCCTCCGCTGACCACCGTCCGCCAGGATGGAATCGCCAAAGGGCAGCTCGCGGCGGAAGCGCTTTTTTCCCTCATTGCCGGCGAGTCGCCCGATCCCGCCCGCTTTACCCTTCCGGTGAAGCTGGTTGTGCGCGCGTCCACCGGCCCTGCGCCGCTTTCCTGAGGAAAGATCCTTTCTCCCCGTTTGAGTCTTAGGGCTGCTGTTTATCCATCTGCAGGTTCCGAATCACCAGCTCATCGGCCGCGCCGCCCCTGATCAGGATCATGAAGTACTTATCATCCTGATTCAATGTAAAGGAAATCTCATTTTCTCCGGACGCGATTTTCTGTTCTTCCAGGATGGTAAATTCCCGGGTTGTATACAGCTGAACCACGCTGTCCTCCGCGGGAGATCCTTCGCATGTAAAGCGGAGCACATAACTTCCGGCTTCTCGCCATGTCGTGGGCACGCGCATCCTGCCGCCCGCCTGCACCCTCCAGGCCCCGTTTTCCAAAGATGCATGTTCCAGCTTCATCTTTCCCCAGAGCATATCGCCCACAAATTCCTGGGAAGATCCAAATCCATAGATCGTGAACGTATCGTTTTCATAAATCTGCGGTGCGCCTGTCAGGGCAA
This sequence comes from Candidatus Ventricola intestinavium, assembly GCA_018715105.1. Taxonomy (GTDB): domain Bacteria; phylum Bacillota; class Clostridia; order Christensenellales; family Aristaeellaceae; genus Ventricola; species Ventricola intestinavium. The sequence goes on along the minus strand of DVMG01000142.1, from coordinate 1,353 downwards.
GCCAGGGCGAAAGCTGCTCTTCCTCTTCCTTTGTGAGCAAAAGGAACGTCTTTCCCGGGCAAATATCCAGATCCGATGCTTCGTCCGGTTCCAGCCATCGGATCATGTCCAGCGATACATCCGACGCCGCTCCTTCCTCCGTCTCCACCGGAACCACGCCCGTGAAGGTCAGGGCCCCCTGGGTCCGTTCCTGCATCACGCGCACATTCCAGAAGGTGCCGTATCCGTGGGTGTATCCCTCCTCTTGCAGGAAGGATGCGGCCTCCATCATGTCCCGGCCGCGTTCACGCGCCTGTATCTCCTGCTCGCGGGTATCGGCCAGCAGAAGCATGGCCGACAGCCCCAGCTGCACGCTCAGAAGCAGGAGAAACAGCCTGCGCAGATACGCATTTCTTTCTCTTGTCACGACAATGGCCAGCACCGGCACAAGGAAGAGTACGGCCAAAATGAGGTAGCGGTTCAGGTATGCCCCCTCAATAAAGACAAAACAGAATACATTCACCCCAAAGGCCGCCAGCGCATAGCGCATCATTCTCTTTTGCGTGAAGGTTCGCGCATCCTGTTCATCCATCCTTCGGTAGACGCGCAGAGCCATCCAGATTCCCAGAAAGAGCACGCCTGCCACACATCCATTGACGATCCCTGCCGCGGAAAACAGGGGCACGTTCCCGCGCCATCCCAGCAATTTAAGGAAATCTGCGAAGATGGTCAAAGCGGCCTGCGCCATCGCTTCTCCATCAAGGGGATTGAACACAAAGGAGGAGGCGGCTCCCACTCCGCTGAAAAACAGCCTGGGAACCAGAATTTCTGCTGCAGCGAAGCCAAGCAGCGCTGCAACAAATCCGATGATTGTCAGCCTGGTCAACCACACCGTGTGTTTACCAGGCTTTTCCTGCGGTTTGACCGCCTCCAGGATCGATACAACGACCATCGGGCAAATAAAGCACAGCATATAGCGAACGGAAAGCAATCCTTCTAACAGGCATATGCACACAAAGGCGATGCATACGGGCAAAGTCTCCCGCGGCGTCCGATCCATGCGGCCGGCTGACAGCCAAAGCCCTGCCGTCATGAAGGCGAACGGAATGTGAATGATGTAATACCCACCAATCGTCATATTGGACGCATACAGCGTGCTTGCTGCCAAGGGCAGAAGGGAAGCCGTAATAAGGCCCGCCCCGCCACCACGTTCCGTTATGCCAAGCCTTTTTATCAGATACACGCACGTGCCCATTCCCAGCAGAAAGCCCAGCACATTTCCGATTACACGCGCAAGAAAATAGCTGGATGTAAACAGAAACCCCACAGCATAAAACAGATTCATGTGAAGGAGATGCACCTCTGTGGAATAAA
>DVMG01000141.1 GCA_018715105.1 Candidatus Ventricola intestinavium | reverse complement strand
TGCTGCGCATCATCAACGAGCCGACCGCCGCTTCTCTGGCCTATGGCCTTGACAAGGAGGATTCCCACAAGATTCTGGTATACGACCTGGGCGGCGGCACATTCGACGTGTCCCTGCTGGAGATCGGCGACGGCGTGTTTGAGGTGCTGGCCACAAACGGCAACACGCATCTGGGCGGCGATGACTTTGACCAGCGGATCATTGATTACCTCGCCTCCGAGTTTAAGAAAGAAAACGGCATTGACCTGAAGGCCGACCGCATGGCCCTGCAGCGCCTCAAGGAGGCCGCGGAAAAGGCGAAGATCGAGCTTTCCGGCGTGATGAGCACGAATATCAACCTGCCGTTTATCACCGCGGACGCAAGCGGCCCCAAGCATCTGGACATCACGCTGACCCGCGCCAAGTTCGACGAGCTGACCCGCGACCTGGTGGATGCCACCATCGCCCCGATGCAGAACGCCATGCGCGACGCCGGCATTACATCCAATGAGATTGACCGCGTGATCCTGGTGGGCGGTTCCACGCGCATCCCGGCCGTGCAGGAGGCGGTGCGCAAGATGACGGGCAAGGAGCCTTACCGCAACATCAACCCGGACGAGTGCGTTGCCGTCGGCGCGGCCATCCAGGGCGGCGTGCTGGGCGGCGAGGTCAAGGACGTGCTGCTGCTGGATGTGACCCCGCTTTCGCTGGGCATTGAGACGATGGGCGGCGTCTTCACCCGCCTGATCGACCGCAATACCACCATCCCCTGCACAAAGAGCCAGATCTTCTCCACCGCGGCAGACGGGCAGACCTCCGTGGAGGTGCACGTGCTGCAGGGCGAGCGCGAGATGGCCGCAGGCAACAAGACGCTTGGCCGCTTCCAGCTGACGGGCATTGCGCCGGCGCCGCGCGGCGTGCCGCAGATCGAGGTCACCTTTAACATCGACCGCAACGGCATTGTGAATGTATCCGCCAAGGATCTGGGCACCGGCAATGAGCAGAAGGTGACCATCACATCCAGCACCAACCTCTCGGAAGAAGAGATCCAGCAGCGCGTCAAAGAGGCGGAGCAGTATGCAGCCGAGGATAAGAAGCGCAAGGAAGAGGTGGAGACCCTCAACCATGCGGACAGCATGATCTTTGAGGTCGACAAGCAGCTCAAGGATCTGGGCGACAAGCTGAGCGCCGAGGATAAGGCGACCGTTGAAAACGAGCTGAGCGAGTTCAAGAAAGTGCGGGAGAGCAACGACGCCGCTCAGATCAAGACGGCCATGGAATCCTTCACCCAGAAGGTATACGCGGTGTTCGGCAAGATCTATCAGCAGCAGCAGAATCAGGATCCCAACGCACAGCAGGCGGGCGGCTATCAGGCGAACACGCAGGATACGACGTCTGACGGCGCCTCCGATGCGGACTACGATGTCCACTGAGCTTGACGCGCGCCTTCTGATTCACGCACTTAACAGATTTGACAACCCTGATGCGCGCGGCCGCCGTCACTTTGTGGCGGCGGCAACGCGCGTATGAGGAGATAGGCGGTGACTGCTGTGGCAAACAAGAAAAGGGATTATTATGAGGTGCTCGGCGTGGCCAAAGGCGCCTCTGAAGAAGAAATCAAAAAGGCTTATCGCAAAGCGGCCAAGGCCAGCCATCCGGATCTTCACCCGGATGACAAGGCGGCAGAGGCCCGCTTTAAGGAGATCAACGAGGCCTATGAGGTGCTTTCCGATCCGCAGAAGCGCGCCCGGTATGACCAGTTCGGCTTCGACGATCCGCAGATGGGCGGCGGCGGCGCGAGCGGATTCAGCGGCTTCGGTGGTTTTGAAGATATATTTGACATGTTTACGGGCGGCGGCTTTGGCGGACGCTCAAGCGCACGACAGAATGCGCCGCAGCGCGGCAGCGATCTGCAATACAACCTGACGCTGACATTTGAAGAGGCGGCGTTTGGCTGCCGCAAGGAATTTAAATTCCAGCGTAATGCGGTGTGCGATGCGTGCGGCGGCACGGGCGCCAAACCCGGCACACAGCCGCAGACCTGCCCGACGTGCCATGGCTCAGGCCAGCAGCGCGTGACGATGAACTCGCCGTTTGGCCAGATGCAGACCATGCGCACCTGCCCCACGTGCGGAGGAAAGGGAAAGACGATCAAAGAACGCTGCGCCAAGTGCGCCGGAAGCGGCTTTATGCGCGTGACGCGCACGGTGACGCTCAATGTGCCGGCGGGCGTGGATGACGGGCAGAATTTCAAGACCATCCCCGGAGAAGGGGAACCGGGCCGCAACGGCGGCCCTTCCGGAGACCTGTATATCACCTGCACCGTGCGGCCGCACAGGATCTTCAAGCGCGACCGCTACGACCTGTACTGCGATGTGCCGGTTTCTTTCACGCAGGCGGCCTTGGGCGGCGATATCGATGTGCCCACGCTGGAGGGAACAACCAAATTCAACATTCCCGCAGGCACACAGGAGGGCACTTCCTTCCGCATTCGCGGACAGGGCATTCAGCAGCTGCGCGGCTCGGGACGAGGGGATCTGTATTTCACCGCGCACGTCGAGGTGCCGCGCCATCTCGGCGAAAAGCAGAAGGATCTGCTGCGCCAGTTTGAGGATTCGCTCAACGGCCGGGAATATGAGCGCCGCAAGAGCTTTGGCGACCAGGTGCGCAGCTACATCCGGGAGAATGCGGAACGGTTCAAGGAGAAATTCGACAAAAAATAAAGGATTTTGGGACTTGAATGAGAATTATTTCTTGTTCAAGTTTCTTTTCGTTTCTTTTGCGCATGTTGCGCCCTGCTCCTGACGCCTCCCCTCTGTTTTCGCAGGGGGACGGGGCTGCAAACGCCGGCACCTTTCCCCGGCGCGCTGCGTGGGCAGAGGGAAGGAATCGAAAAGGGGAAAGAGCCGCGAATCAATGAGCGAATGGAAAAGGGGTTTATATGGATTGGATGGAAACCGTGGTGCACACCACGACCATGGGAGCGGATCTCGTCAGCGACGTGTTGATGGGCGCGGGGGCTGTCGGCACATCGATTGAGGACCGGTTTGACGTGACCTCCAGCAAGAAATCAGACGGCATGTGGGATATGATTGACGAGGATGTCCTCCGGCACATGAGCGAGGATGTGCTCGTCAAGGCATACTTTGAGCAGGGGCCCAGTGCCCAGGAGGCGCTTCATCTTTTAAGGCAGAAGCTTCAGGAGCTCTCGCGCGAGGAAATGGGATTTGACATCGGCAGCCTGGAGCTGGAAATCCGGCAGGTGCGCGAACAGGACTGGGCGGAGAACTGGAAGAAGTATTATAAGCCCTTTCGCGCGGGGCGCCGTCTGGTCATCCGGCCGAGCTGGGAGCGCTATGAAGAGAAGGAAGGCGACCTGGTGCTTAAGCTGGATCCCGGCATGGCCTTTGGAACCGGCACGCATGAGACGACGTTCATGTGTCTGGAGCAGCTGGAAACCTATGTGACCCCCGGAAGCCGGGTGATCGATGTGGGCTGCGGCAGCGGCATTCTGGCATTGGCGGCGGCCAAGCTGGGGGCGGACGATGTGCTGGCCATTGATCTGGATGAACTGGCCGTCAAGGTGGCGGCCGAAAACGTGCAGAAGAACGGCCTGACTGCCGTTGTGCGTGTGGAACACGGCGACCTGCTCGAACGCCGGGAGGAAAAGGCGGATGTGATTGTAGCAAACATCATCGCAGATGTGATCTGCTACCTGTGCGGGCCGGCCAAAAAGCACCTGCTGCCGGGCGGCACATTGATTTGTTCCGGCATTATCAGGGAACGCGAGGCCGATGTGCAGCGGGCGCTGACGGCGGCCGGATATACGGTGGATACGCGGCTTGAAAAAGGCGAATGGATTTGCCTGGCGGCTAGACTGTAACAGCCGCCCGCACGGCTGCAGAATCCCGATACAGGAGAATGAGAGATGCATCGTTTTTTTGCGGATGAACGGGGAATTCAGGACGGCGCCGCTTTTCTAAGCGGGGAGGATGCCCGCCATGCGCTGCGGGTGCTGCGCCTCGCCGCGGGCGACGAGGTGGAGCTGGTCTGCCCGCCTGCGCGATATCGGGCGTGCATTGCGGACACGGAAGGCGGTGCCGTGCGCCTGCGCATCCTGCAGGCGCTTGAAAGCACGGAGGCTTCCACACGCGTGACGCTCTATCAGGGCCTGCCCAAGGCGGACAAGATGGAGTGGATTGTGCAAAAGAGCACAGAGCTGGGGGCGCATGCCATTGTGCCCGTCCGGATGGAGAGAAGCGTCGTGCGGCTTGAAGGGGAAGACGCCCGTAGAAAGGCGGAACGCTGGCAGAAAATCGCACGCGAGGCTGTCAAACAGTGCGGGCGCGTGTGTGTGCCGGCCGTGCGCACGCCGCAGAAACTGACTGCGCTCGAGGCGGAAATGCGTGCGCTTGATGCGCTCATCGTTCCGTGGGAGGATGCGCGGGATGGAAGCATTCGGGAATGCCTGACCCGGTTTGCGCCGGACAGAACGCTGAACGTGGGCATTCTCATCGGACCGGAGGGCGGCATTTCTCCGGATGAAGCGCGGTGGCTGCGTGAAAAGGCGGATGCCAGGCTGGTGACGCTGGGGCCGCGCGTGCTGCGCACGGAGACGGCCGCGCTCGCAGCGCTGACTGCCGTGATGGCGCTTCGAGGGGAGCTGGAAGCGGCCGGAGGGCCGCAGGCCCGGCCGGAAGAAGGCGGGCGGATCCCCAATCGGGAAGAAATACGGAAATCCTAAAGGAGAAAGCAATTTGACGCAGATAAACAGGACGGCGGCGTTTCACACGCTGGGCTGCAAGGTCAATCAATATGACACGCAGGCTATGCGCGAGCGATTTGAGGCGGCGGGATACCGCACGGTGAGCTTTGAGGAAAGCGCGGATGTCTATGTCATCAACACATGCACGGTGACGGGCACGGGGGACAGGAAGAGCATGCAGGCGATCCGCCGCTGCCACAGGCAGAATCCCCAGGCGCAGATTGTGGTGACAGGCTGCCTGGCGCAGCGCGCGGCCGGGGAGCTGGCGCTGCCGGGAGTGCGGCTCGTGCTGGGCACGCAGCGGCGCGGCGAGGTGGTGGAGCTGCTTGATCAGGCCGTGGAGCAGGGATGCACGCTCATTGCGGTTGAATCGCTTCGGCAGGCCCCCTTTGAGCACCTGAGCGTGCATGCGCACGAGGGCCATACGCGCGCCACGATGAAGATCCAGGAGGGCTGTGACCGCTGGTGTACCTACTGCATCATTCCGGCGGTGCGCGGGCCGATCCGGTCGCGGCCGGTGCAGGAGATTCTCGCGGAGGCAGAGAGCCTGGCAAAGGCGGGGTTTGCCGAGGTGGTGCTCACGGGCATTCACCTGACCAGTTATGGCCGCGACAGGAAGGATGGGGCCACCCTGCTGGATGCGGTGCGCGCCGTGCACGGGGTGAAGGGCATTGCGCGCATCCGCCTGGGTTCCTTGGAGCCGGTGATTGTGACGCCTGAATTTGTGCACGGCGTGGCGCAGCTGCCCCATGTGTGCCATCAGTTCCACCTGGCGCTGCAGAGCGGCAGCGACACGGTGCTCGCGCGCATGCACAGGCGATACACAAGCGGGGAGTTTCTTGAAGCATGCGCGCTTTTGCGCGGCGCATTTGAAGACTGCGCCCTGACCACCGATGTGATGACGGGCTTTCCGGGCGAGACGGAGGAGGAATTCGCTCAGACAAAGCAGACATGCATCCGTGCGGGCTTCGCGCGCATGCATGTGTTTCCCTACTCCGAGCGGGAGGGAACCAAAGCCGCGAAGATGGAAAACAGCGTTCCGCGTGCCCTGCGCGAGGCCCGTGCACGGGAGCTGATCGCCCTTGGCCGGGAGCTGGAGGCCCGCGCTCTTGCTGCGCGCGTGGGCAGGGAAGAGCAGGTGCTCGTGGAGGAGACGGATGAGGAAGGCCGGGGGGTTGGCTATAGCGGTGGATACATGCGCGTGCGTGTGCCGGGCGCACAGCCCGGTGAGATCGTGCGCGTGCGGATTACGGAAACGGATCATGGGGAGCTGCGCGGGAAATTGGCCGGCGCATGAAAGCCAGGGAGGATTCCCGCGCCATCGAGCGAAAAGAGAAGAAAGACTAAACGAAAAGGAGCGATGAACGATGAAGGACTGCCTGTTCTGTAAAATTGCCGCCGGGGAGATCCCCAGCGCGAAGGTTTATGAGGATGAAGAGGTGCTGGCGTTTCGCGACATCGAGCCGCAGGCGCCTGTACACGTGCTTGTGATCCCCAAAAAGCACGTGAGCGGCTGGTATGATGCCAGGGAGGAAAGCGATGCGCTGCTGGCGCATCTGATGCGCGCAGCGGCGGCCGTGGCACAGTCCGAAGGAATTGTGCAGAGCGGTTTCCGCGTTGTTTCCAACTGCGGCGCGGATGCAAAGCAGTCGGTGCGCCACCTGCACCTGCATGTGCTGGGAGGAAGCCCGATGAGCGGCAGGATGGTTTAATAAAGAAACCCATCCTTTCTCTCGGGCGGAAATGCGGCGGTTTCGATAAATTCTTTTTACTGAAAATACAAATATCGGTTGACGAACAGCATTTGTTGCGCTATAATTAGCTGTACGGTACTCCATTGACGGCTGATTTGACGCAATGGATCGTCGAAGCTTGAGCCGAGGGGAGGGATACTAGATGTCTGAGATCCGTGTTC
>DVMG01000140.1 GCA_018715105.1 Candidatus Ventricola intestinavium | reverse complement strand
AGAGATACAGAAAGGAACTTCTGAACATGAACATCGCAAAACAGACTGCGCAAGCCGCGGCTTTGCTGCTGGGCGTCCTGATGCTCGCCCCGGCGGCCTCGGCAGAGGATGACGGGCACCGTTACGGCGCCTGGGTCACCAAGCGGGAAGCCACCTGCACTCAGGAAGGCCATCAGTTCAAATACTGCCTTGACTGCGACCATTGGGAGCAGCGCTATACCTCCAAGCTTCCGCATACTCCGGATGAATGGGCCCTGATGAAGGAGCCCACATGCACGGAAGCAGGGGTCCGCAATGCGCACTGCACGGTATGCGGAGGCTATCTCCGGGTGGAAATCGATCCCCTTGGACATGACTGGACTGTGGTGAGCGCATCCACGGAACCGACATGCAGCCGTGCGGGCTATGGGGATCTGATCTGCCGGCGCTGCGGAAGGACGAAGACAGGATCCATTGCCAGGCTTGAGCACGAATGGAGCGAATGGACCATTCTTGAGGCGCCCGCCGAAGGCAGCCGGGGGCTCCGGGAACGCACATGCGTGCTCTGCGGCGAAACGGAATCCGAGCATTTTTATGAGGAAGGCACGCTCTATGAGGACATGGAGCCCTCTGAAGAGGTCATTGCCCTGCAGCAGATGCTTCGGGATCTGGGATATTACAGCGGCAGCATCCGCTCCGGGGTCTTCGGCTCACTGACCGGCAAGGCCGTCGCCAAATTCCAGGAGGCCAACGGCCTGCCCGCCACACGGGTTGCGGATCCCGCGACCCGCGCGACGATTGAAGCCCAGTGGGAAACCCTTTCAGGCGGGAATACCGCCGTGCCCTCTCCCGATCCGCAGGAGGAGTAACGCCCGGTTTCCTCTGTGCGGATCGGCGCGCAGCGCTTTTCCTTTTCGCCCCGCCCTTTCAGGCGGGGCGATGCTGTTTCTTCCGATCCGGGAGGGGCCTGTTCGTTTTTCTCCCCGCCCCGCTGAGGTTGCGAAAAACGATTCCAAAGCGGCCGGCCTGTTTTTCGCCTCAAAACAGTCCCAATTGCAGGAAAGGGCGATCTGCGCTATAATGTTCCATGCGATGTCATAAAGAACGCGAGGAGGCGGAAGAAATGGCAAGCATCCTGGTTGTGGAGGATGATCTGGCCTTGAGTGCCGGGCTGTGTTTTGAGCTGGACAGCTGCGGTTATCTGACGGTCGCCGCGTATACCTGCCAGAAGGCCCGGCAGCTGCTTCGGCGCGACACGTTTGACCTGATGCTGCTGGATGTAAACCTTCCGGACGGAAACGGCTTCGACCTGTGCCGTGAGGCCAGAGCCATGCGGCCGGATCTGCCCATCCTCTTTCTGACGGCCCATGATCTGGAGCAGGATGTCCTGACCGGGTTTGACCTCGGCGCGCAGGATTATGTCACAAAGCCTTTTCATATGAAAATCCTGCTGCGCCGGGTGGATGTGGCCATCCGCCGCGGCAGCAGGGATGCCTCGCAGCCTGCTCTGTGCTGGAGCGACGGCTTCCTTGTGCTTGACTTCGGATCGCTCACGGCCGTCCGGGGCGGAGAAAAGCTGGCGATTACGCCCAATGAATACAAGCTGCTGCGCGTGTTCACGGAAAACGCCGGCCGCATCATCACCCGTCAGAGCCTGTTGGAGCGGCTGTGGGACCAGGACGGCCACTTTATCGACGATCATACGCTGACGGTCACCGTCAACCGCCTGCGCGCCAAGATCGAGGACGAAAGCCATGCCTACATCAAAACGGTGCGCGGCATGGGCTATATCTTTACGGGGGATCGGACATGAAGCGGCGGATGATGAATCTTCTTCCTGTTTTTATGCTGGCCGCCTGCTTTCTGCTGCTTGCCGCGCTGCTCCTGACGCTGTGGCGATTTGTGCCCAGAGCGGGCGTCCGTTATGGCCTGCTGGGCCTCTTCGCAGGGGTTGCTGCTGTGGCGGGATCATGGGTTGCTTATCAGCGCTGGCAGGTATATCGCTTTGCCGACGAGCTTTGCGAGACCCTCGATGCCCTTCTTTCCGGAAAAGCCCCCTCTTTTCCCCATCCCTATGAGGATTCGCTGGCCGCCAGGGTGCAGGGAAAGCTGCTGCAATACAGCGAGATGGTGAACGATTTGAGCCGCCGCAGCCAACAGGATAAGCAAACCATCCAAAGCCTGGTCAGCGACATTTCCCATCAGGTCAAAACGCCCCTTGCCAACATGAAGATGTTCACAGACATCCTGCAAAACCATTCCCTTTCCCCGGAAAAACAAGGGGAATTTCTGGCCATCCTCTCCGCTCAGGTGGGCAAGCTCGACTTTCTGATGCAGTCCCTCATCAAGATGTCCCGGCTTGAAACGGGCACCTTCGCGCTGCACATGCAGCATGCGCGCCTGACGATACCATCGCCCAGGCCATGAGCACCGTCTGGGCCAAAGCCGAGCAGAAAGGAATTACGCTTCATGCCGCATGTGCGGACGATATCACCGTGCGCCATGATCCCAAGTGGACGGCCGAAGCGCTTGGCAACATGCTTGACAACGCGGTGAAATACACGCCCTCGGGCGGCTGCGTGTGCATCTCAGTCCGTCCCTGGCATTTTTACACCCGCATTGATCTTTCCGATACGGGCATGGGAATCCAGCAAGAGCATTTCCACGACGTGTTCAAGCGCTTTTACCGGGCCCCGGAGGCCGCTGCGCAGGAAGGAATCGGGCTGGGGCTGTATCTGGCGAACGGCATCATCACCCGGCAGAAGGGCTATATCAGCGTCGCGTCCGAGCCCGGAAAAGGCACAACCTTTTCCGTCTATCTGCTCAGCTGACCGGGATGCGCCCTTTTCCCCTTCTTTCTGCGGCGGGTTTTCCCCCCTTTCGTCATCCCATCATCTTGTTAGGAGAGCGATTCACCATGGATATTGTAACCCTGCGCGGCCTGAAAAAGACCTTCGGAAAAGGAGAAGGCCAGGTCAAAGCGCTGGACGGCATTGATCTTTCCATTGAAAAGGGCAAGTTCACGGCCATTATCGGGGCCAGCGGTTCGGGCAAAACGACGCTTTTAAACATGATCGGCGGCCTGGATGTGCCGGATGAAGGGGAGGTTACGGTGGATGGGATCAGCCTGCGGGGCCTCACGGAAAAAGAGCTGGCCGTATTCCGCCGCAGCAAGGTGGGCTTTGTCTACCAGCATTTCAACCTGATCCCTACGCTGACGGTGAAGGAAAATATCCTGTTTCCGCTGAGCCTTGCCGGCAGCACACCGGATCCCGCCTTTTGGGAGGAAATTCTCACCTTCCTCCGCCTGGAGGACCGGCTCGGCGCCTATCCCGGCGAGCTCTCCGGCGGCGGACAGCAGCGTGTCGCCATTGCCCGCGCGCTGATTTCCAAGCCTGCCATTCTCCTGGCCGACGAGCCCACGGGCAATCTGGACACGCGTAGCGGTCAGAATGTGCTGGGCCTGCTCAGGCTGTCTGTAGAAACCTATCATCAGACGCTTGTGATGATCACCCACAATCTGGATCTCGCCCAGATGGCCGACCGTGTCGTGCGCATGGAAGACGGCCATATTCTCTGACACGGGAGGCTGCCCATGCTTGCCAATCACAATCTGAAGATCGGCCGCAGGCTCATCCTTCGGGATCTCCGCTTCCACAAGGTAAGGGGGCTGTTCCTGATTCTGGCCAGCGCGCTGGTGACGGGGCTGTATGCCTTCGTGTTCCTTCTGAGCAGCTCCGTCAAGGACGCTTTTCTTCTCAATTATGAATACACCTATGGCTCCACAAGCCATATCCTGTACACCGGCCTGACCGAGCATCAGGCCGATCTCCTCTCCCAGCACCCGGGGATAAGCAGCACGGTTCGCCTGAGCACCGTCGGGCAGCTGACAGATCCCATCATCGGCCAGCGCCTGATCAACCTCGCCGTAGCAGATCGTGACTATGCACAGACGGTGCTCTCCATTCCCACGACGGGCCGCCTTCCGGAAAATCCCGGCGAAATTGCCATGGATGAATTCACCATGGATTCTCTGGGCGTTCTGCATGAGCAGGGCGCCCCGGTCACCCTGCAATGGACAGATCCTGCGGGCCAGACACATACAACGGATTTCACGCTGTGCGGCTGGCGGGCCAGCCCCACCAATTTTTCGGAGGCCTGCGCCTTCATCACCGCCGGCACGGCGGCCCAGCTGGTGCCCGGATATGATGGAGAAGACGCCCGCAACGTCACGCTCGGCGTCATGCTTTATCAGCCGGGAAATCTCGATGAGCAGGCCGGGCAGATTCTGCGGGATCAGGGGATATCCGGCGTGCGTTTTACAACCAACCTCGCCTATAACGACGCGCGGCAGGAGCAGGCCAACCATCAGGCGCTTCCCTTTTTTCTTCCCGCCCTGCTCGTCCTCCTGTGCGGTTACCTGATGATGTACAGCATCCTGAGGGTCACAGCCGAGCGTGACAGCGCCGCGCTTGTCCGTTTAAAATCCCTGGGCATGACGCCCCGGCAGACCGGCCGCATGCTGGCAGAGCGTGATACGCTGATCTCCCTGCTGGGAATCCTCCCGGGTTGGCTGATCGGCTTCGTCCTTCACATGGCGATCACCAGCCGCGTCATCACCGGCATGCAGGAAAATACCGCGCTGTATTTTATGACATGGCCGCCCT
>DVMG01000139.1 GCA_018715105.1 Candidatus Ventricola intestinavium | reverse complement strand
GTGCAATTTGAAATCGGAGGCAAGGGTTATGAAGCTGACGTTGTGGTGGGCTCCAGAGAAAGCGGAGAAATGATCCTCTATGATCTTTTGGAACTGAACGAAACAGACATAAAAAAAAGAGCCCCTCGATTGGGCCCAACTACCCAGCAGCCGGGTGACCAAAGGCAAGGACAGCTCTTTTCCGAACATGCCGGCACAAACGAAGATGCGGGCACATTCGACCGCCAGGCCCAAAACCTGAGCGGGGAGGGCATTTCCATGAAGCCGTCCGCTGGGTGGAACGGTCATTCACAACAGGGAAAACCCTCGCTTTCTGACACCACCATAGCACAAAGCGATGCGGATGTCAATACCCAGTCTATGCAAAACGGCGAACAATATGCACTGGCGCCGCGCCAATTTGCCACAGGAGCGCGCAAGACCGTGCTTGAGAAAGCGGACTGGACGTTTGACGAGGTGAAACAGATCCTCGGAGACCTTGAAAGAACGCCGGACAGCAACCGGGCGCAGTTTGAGCGGGCGAAAAAAACGCTGGACGAAGCGGGGTATGAAGCGGCCTATGAGGCGCTGCTCTCCATGCAGCGCGACTTCACGGCCGACGACAACATGCTGGGCGCGCTGCTGATGGTGGAAGCCAAAGAACGCGGCGACCTGCTCACACAAACCATGATCGCCACCCGGCTCAGAGAGGAAGCGGGCAAGCAGGGCCGCAACCTGCAAAGCTGGAGAGGCATTGCCAAACTGACGCCGGAAGGCGCCATGGCCAGCGCGGTCAAACGCGCGGACGACGACAACGCGCGAAGGGGACTGGGGAAAAACGCCTTCCCGGTGGGGCACGAGCCGCCGAAGAAAACCGCTCCGGGAACCCCGGCGGGCGGCACGCCGGCCGCGCTTCAAGCGCTGAGAAACACGGCGGAAAGGGTGGCCCTGGATCTGTCTTCCCTGTCCGGAAACGTAAGCCGGGAAAACAAATGGAATCTGCCGCTGAGCGAAACGCAGAGGGGGCTGATCCGGCAATACGGCCTTGAGGGAACGGAGCTCGCCGGCATGAACTACAACCGGGCGACGCGAAAGCAGCGGATGCTTGCGGCCATCATCGCCGCGGACCCGGACATCAACGGGGACGCGCTGCTGACGCTGACCCAGCAGCTGGAAGGCATCCGCGCCGGGCACAGCGTGGTGACGGACGCAGACCTCGCCTACATCCATGCGCAGATGTCCGAGATGATGGACATGGAAGGAGGGGAGACGAGCGCACCCCGGACGCGGGCGGGCAAGACGGCGCTGGGACGCGCGATGGACGCGCAGAGCAACCTCCTCCATGTGAGCGGGTTTGTCAAGACGCAGGCGATTCGATTTGCCCACATGCTGTCCAGCCCCGCGACGGCGGTGCGCAACACGCTGAGCAATGTGCTGATGGAGCCGATGGAAACCGCGTCGGAGGCCGTCGCCGAAATCGCGGACCGGATCGTTTCGCAAAAGACGGGCAACCGGACGACGGCGCTCCCCAGCCGGCGCGCGGTGAGCGAGGGGCGCAGGGCCTTCGCGCGGGAAATCGCGCAGACGTTTGCGGACTACTTCGTCACGCACACGGACACGAGCCACAGCAGGCGCTATGAGGTGGGCGAAGGCGGGCGCATCTTTGAAAACAACGTGCTGGAGACCTACCGCAACATCGTGGACTTCGCCATGCAGATCGGCGACCGGCCGTTTTACGAGCGCTGCTTCACGCAGGAAATGGACACGCTGCAGCGGCTTGAGACGAAGACGCGGGACAGGGAGACGGGGCAGATGCGGCCCATGACGCAGGAGGAGATGCGGCAGGAGGCCACGATGCGCGCGCTGGAGCGCGTGTTTCAGGAGGACAGCCTGCTGACGCGCAAGCTGAACGAGATCAAAGACGAAAACCCCGCGATGGGAATGGCCATCAGCCTGATTGTGCCGTTTACCAGGACGCCGACGAACATCGCCCCTATCCGATCAACATGGAGTGCCGGATCCTGCAAGTGTCCAGAGCGGCATATGACAAGTGGAGATCCGGCTGCAAAAGCAGACGGGTGGTTAAAAACGAGCAGATTGCGAAGCGGGCAGAGAGATCCACAATCAGGAGCCGGAGAAAGCAGCGTGGCCTGGGTGTTCCCACGCCGCTTGAAAAGAACGCGTTGTATTTGGCGTCATAAACCAAAACCGCAGATTCTGGCTGGCAGCCATAGCTGCCGTCCAGAATCCGCGGTTGCCACAGCCCCTCAGTGCTGTGTTCCCATTTTATTTAATTCTCTGTCCTTTTGCCGGGATGCACAACACCACAATCCCTGCCGCGGCTGTTTTTGTGCGTTTATTTGCGCTTTTATGGGCAGGGCATCATTCGAAACGGCGTGAGAGCGGCCCTCGTCAGCCTTCGGATTCCGCGGCCTCTTCGCTCTGAGCCGGTGTGAAGAGCGGCTGAGCCCGTTCAATCAGCTCCTGTGCATCCTCACGTGTGATGAGCAGGCAGGTTTCTTCCTGCGTGCCCACCAGGCAGGAATCCGTGTCAAAGGCATAGATGGTCAGCGACACGGTGGAAATGGGCTCGTCGGGGCGGGTGAACGTGAAAGAGATCATCGGAGAATCCGTATCCGGCGTGCCGGTTTCTCCCGACGCGGTGAGCGCATCGAGCGCGTCGAGCAGGCTTTCTACCGTCGCGGTGTCAAGCTCTCTTCCCTCGGATGTGTAGGTGCGCACGAGGGCAGGTTCGCCGCTCGCCGTGTCTTCGCTTTCCGTATCCGAATCAGAGGCTGTGCTTTCCGCCTGTTCATCGTTTTCGCCGGCGTCTTCCGCCTCAGCCTCCGCCGCAGTGGCCTCTTCCAGCGTTTTTTCTACGGACAGGGTCATGCTGGATTCGCCCAGGGTGATTTCGATCTGGCTGACGGTGTCAAAATCGATCGGACAGACGGCATCCGGCCTCAGGGAGGCATATGTCACGTAGCGCAAGGCATCTGCCGTGCTCGTGGAGATCAGATACACCATGTCGGAGCCCTCAAGCGAGGCATACGTACCGCCGTCGGCGTCCGCGCCGATCCGCAGAGAGAATGTCTGTTCCTCACCATCCTCTCCATACCAGACGAGGGAGACGGCAGTGGCCGCGCGATCCAGGCCATATTCGGCTTTCTGAGCGTCATCTGCATGCGCCTCCACGCAGGAGAGCCAGGAAAGGCCGGTTACCTGCTCATAAAGGGATTCCGCCTTGGCGGTATCCACAGCGCGGGTCAGGCCGCTTTTTTCAAGGAACCAGAGGGCTTCCTCGCTGCTGGTCAGCGTGGCCGCGTCCTCGATCCGGCTCAGGGTGAAGGCATAGCCGTCCTCCCGGCTGGCGCGAAGGGAGAGTACGTTTTCAAACGTGGGAAGGACTTCCATCGCGACCACGTCATACGGATCACAGGAGAATGCATCGGCCAGATCCGTGGAGACGAGGTAGACGGCGGATTCGTCTCCGTTGAGCAGCATGTAGGTCTCGGAGGTCAGCGTATTTTGGTCGCCGAAGGCGAATGTCTGCACGCTGCCGTCCGACAGGGTGACGGAAACGGTTTTCTGCGGCGTCTCCAGACCGTATTCGCTGAGCGCTTCCGGTTCGTCGATGCGGCGGCTGGCGGTGACATCCGCCAGGTTTTCAAGCAGCGCGGAGACTTGATCCCCGTCGATGGGGAAGTCAAGATCCTGTGCGTTCATCCATTCTCCGTCCGTGCGGCTCAGGGCCAGGGTTTCCCCGCCGCTTTCCACGGCCAGGGAGGCGACATCTTCCGCCGCGACAGAGGCGACGGCAATCGCCGTTTCCTCCTGCCCGGCGTCTTCGCCGGTGTCTTCATCCGACGGGGATGCGGTGATCTGCCCGGCGATGACCGTCATCACGCACAGGGCCGCCAGCACGCCAAGCAGGGCAATCAGCTTTTTTTTGCGTTTCATTGAGGTTCCCTCCTGATGCAAATGGGGATGGGCCGCGCCCTCCGGAAAAGGGGGAGGGCGCAGCCGGGGAAGAGCGTCACCGCTTGCGCCTGACGATGGAGACCGCCGCGCCGGCAACCAGGAAGCCGAGCGGCAGCACGATGACAAGCAGCGCGCTGAGCGTGGAAGACCAGAATGTCGGCACGGTCAGGAAATCAGCCGCAAGGCTCTTGGCCCGGATGGAGATGGCGCTTTCGCGCTCGCACATCCAGTCAAGGGCGTTGAGGAAGAGATCATCGTTCGCACCGGCGACGAGCATGCTCGTTGTTTCATCAAACATCTGCGAGGATGTGAAGACGACAAGCTGCGTCTCTCCGCCATCCACCGTTTCGGAGACCGCCGCACCCAGCACGAACGGGCCGTCGATATCTCCATCCTCCTTTTCATAGGTGGTCAGGCTGTAGCCGTCAATCTTGGAATACGCACTGGAGGAGGTTTCCAGCAGCGGCGTGACAGTCAGGCTGCTGCGCGCATCGTCCAGGAGGGTCAGGCCCTGCGCCACAGGCGCCAGGACATAGTATCCGCCGTCGATCAGCGGGTCGGTGATGGCATGCGACTCAATGTTGGGCAGCAGGTAATAGTTTGAGCCGCGCATGTGATGGCTGGCATCGCCTTCCAGAACGATGCCCTCCGCTGTGGCAAGACCATATTCCGCCAGCAGAGTGTCAAAGTTGGGCGTGTCATCCTCCACATAGTCCCGCACGACCAGCATTTTGCCGCCTCCCTGCAGGTAGGCAAGGAGCATATCAAGCTCATCGGACGAGATGTCGCTCTGCGGCGCGTAGATCACAATCAGATCCGCATCCTCCGGCACGGCGTCCACCGTCAGCAGGGACAGTTCGCTCACCAGCATGTTCTCCCCCTCGGCCAGGGTTTGCAGATTGCTGGGCAGGCCGGTTTCTCCGTGGCCGGTCAGGGTGTAGATCGTGGGCAGGTCTTCGTTGGTTACGTAGTCGATGGCCGCGGTCAGCTCACCTTCTCCGCCGAACTCCGTGGTCACGCTGCCCGTCATGTAATAGGCGCTGTAATCGGTCACGTAGATATCCGTGTAACTGATATATTGGCTGCGGTCGCCGCTGACCACGATCAGGCTGTTGTTGTAGAGCGGCTCACTGGTATATTGAGAAGCGAAGTTTGGATAGACCACCGGATCCCGCTTGGTGATCGTGATGCTGGAAGAGAGGCCGGCATAGCGGTCAAGCAGCTCCCCAATGGTGGAATCCTCCGTGCCGCTTTGCACGATCCAGTAAATCGTGACCTCTTCGTCAAGCGCACTGACGAGCTGCTCCGTCTGCGCGGAGAGGGTGAACAGGCCGCTTGACGTGGTGTCGATATGGGTGATGGAAGCAGGCAGCGCACCCGCGAAGAGATTGACCGCCACCGCAATGGCGATCACGATGGCTGCGGCCGCGGCACTGTATCCGCCGGCACGGAATGTGCGCGTGCTGAAGGATCTGCGCAGGGTGCCCAGCGCCCGTTCTTTCAGGCTTCCCTTGGCCTGGCCATCCGCTTGGGACGGCTTCTTGAAATGCTTCATCCGTTCCACCTCCGCTTCTCCATGGACTGAACGGCCAGAAACAGCGATACGCCGATGACCGACAGGTAATAAAGCACGGCGCTCAGATCAAAAATGCCGCCCACAAACGTATAAAACCGCTCAAATACGGACAGGCCCTCCATGATCCGGCCAAAGAGTCCTTCAAAAGAGGAAGGGAAGAGCAGATAGGCAAGGAGAAGCAGCAGCTCGCCTGCCAGCAGGGTGATCGCGGCGGCCGGCGTGCTGCGCGTCATCAGCCGCACCAGGATGGAAAGAAGAGCCACGGCCACCATCAGGGCCGAGAGCGAGGCGCCCGCGGTATCGGAAACAAACGCGGACAGATCGCTCATGAAGAACAGCAGCAGCATCACCACAAAGCATAATCCGGCGGCCACCGCCTGGTTTTCCGTCAGCGAGGAGATAAGCAGGCCGACGGCCGACAGCGTGCATGAAAGCAGGAAGAAAGCGAGGAGGGCGCCGTAAGCCGTTTTCAGGGACACGGTGCCAAACGAGGACAGGATCAGCGGATACAGCCCCATGATCGCGCAGGGAATGGCCACGACGGTGATCATCGCCAGATACTTGCCCACCACCACCCGGGTCATGCCGATGGGCAGGGCGTAAAGCAGCTGATCGGTCTTCTGACGGCGCTCCTCGGCGATGACGCGCATCGTCAGGATCGGGATGGCGATCAAAAAGATGATGCTCATGCTCTCAAGCACATACTCAAAGTTCGGGTATGCGCTGTTGAGGTTATAGGCCATGGTGTAGATACCCGCAAAGAGCAGCAGAAAAGCGATGAACACATAGGCTGTCATGCCGGTAAAATAGGCGCGCAGCTCGCGCCTAAAGATGGCGCTCATGCGGCAGGCCCCCCTTCTGTTTCGGATGCAGCCGGCGCTTCGTCTTCTGCGGCACCGGTCAGCTCCAGGAATACATCCTCCAGGCTCGCCTTTCGCATGCCCATGCGCAGGATGGGCAGGTTGGCCTGCGCGCAGGCGGAGAAGACCGCCTCGCTCAGGTCGGCAGGCGGGTTGGTTTCCAGGGTGACGCCCTGCGCGCCCTCGACTTCGCCCTCGGTAAACGTGAGCCCGCCCACACCGGGCACAGAGCCAAGCACGCTTTGGATCTTTTCCCTGCTTCCACGCAGCGTCAATTCCAGGGACATGCTGCCTGCAAAGAGCTTTTCAAGATGATCAGGCGTATCGCTGGCCACGAGCCTGCCCTTGGAAATGATCATGATCTGGTCGCACACGGCACGCACTTCCGAGAGGATGTGGCTGCTGAGGATGACGGTGTGCGTTTTGCCCAGCGTCTTGATGAGGTCGCGGATTTCGATGATCTGCAGGGGATCCAGGCCGACCGTCGGCTCATCGAGAATGACCACGCTTGGATTGCCCAGAAGCGCCTGGGCAATCCCCACGCGCTGGCGATAGCCCTTGGAAAGATTTTTGATGAGGCGGTTTTGCACGTCCTGGGTCTGTGTGACCGCAAGGGCATTTTCAATCTGCCGGGAAAAGGCTTCCCCGCGCACCCCCTTGGCCCTGGCGACAAAGCGCAGGTATTCCCGCGGCGTCATTTCGGGATAAACCGGCGGCTGCTCGGGCAGGTAGCCGATGCGGGACTTGGCCTCGTTGGGTTCATCGAAGATGTCGTGCCCCTCGATGCGCACCGTGCCTTCCGTGGCGGAAAGGCAGCCCGTCATGATGTTCATGGTCGTGGACTTTCCGGCGCCGTTTGGCCCCAGAAAGCCATAGATCCGCCCCGGCTCCACCGTCAGGGTCAGATCCGACACCGCGGTGTGGCTCCCATACCGCTTTGTGACGTGGTCAATTTCGATCAAGTTCATTCCTCCCGACTGAGCCGCCCTCGCCGGACGGCGTCTTTTCATGGATAAGCACATGGAATATCATAAGACGAAACCTTAAATGAACCTGAAGAAAAGCGGGAAAAATCCGATTGTCCCAAATTCATCACACATTGTTTGCATGCCGTTCAAATGTGCTTCACAGCTGAGGCAAACTGGTGAACTACACTGAAAGCCCAAACAGGTGCGGGAATCCGGCCGGCATGCGGCGGACACGCATGGCCGCGTGAAACGGATGAGCCGGATTGGTCCCGTGCCGGCAGCCGAGGCATGAGCCGGGAAACGATGACAAGGAGGCGTCCGATGCGTTTTTTGATAGCGGGCAAGCACCGGCAGGCGATGCTTGAAATGGAGCGCGCACTTGCGCGCGTGCGCTGCGGGGCGGAATTGACCACGGACGGCGCGAAAGCGCTTGACCTGTGCATGGAAGATGCATTTGACTGCCTTGTGCTGGATGCTTCCGCGCTGTGGGCGGATGTGGTGCAGACCGTCTGCGGCATTCGCGATGCGGGCGTGTATACGCCCATCTTCCTGCTCGTTGAAAAGGGACACAGGCGGCTTGGCATTGCCGCGCTGAACGCCGGGGCAGATGATTTTCTCCTCAAGCCGTTTCCGCTTGAGGAATTTGTGGCGCGTGCGCGCGCGCTGGCGCGCCGCAACGGCAGCTTTGCCCCCAGCGTGCTCACATGGGGCGATCTGTCCCTCAGCAGCCAGACCTTTGAAATGCGCACGGAGGGCGGGAGCGCGCACCTTGGAAACAGGGAATACCAGATCATGGAGCTGCTTATGCGCGGGCACGGGCGGCCCATCCCGGCCGAGGAGATCGCCGGGCGCGTGTGGGGGGCTGAAAGCGGCGCCACGGCGGAGGGAGTATGGGTGCACATCTGCGCCCTGCGGGGAAAACTGCGCGCAATAGGAGCCAAAACGCACATCGGCACATACCGCGGGCAGGGCTATGTGCTTGAGGAATGAGCGGCTTTGTGTTATCATGATCAACAGGATAAGCGGGCTGAAACCGATGAAGCCGGGACGGAGAGCGGCGCGGGAAGGGACCCCTC
>DVMG01000138.1 GCA_018715105.1 Candidatus Ventricola intestinavium | reverse complement strand
TAGGCGTTTTTAATTCCTCCAACGGCTTATGGAACAGCGGGCGCTCTTCCTGCGCACACTTCCATAACGCTTCTGTATCCAGGTCAACGACCTTTTCCCAGTCTGCGCCCTGGCACCATTCATAAAACTGTCTTGACTGCGTATCTTCTTTCGCCGCTTTCCTTTCGAATAAAAGGTTCGCAGAAAAATTTTCATGGAGAGTCCGTCCGTCAAAGCTGTCTACCACGACTGCATGAAACAGGTCGGGGCGTTCCAACGCCGCATTGACCGCGGCCCATGCGCCGCCGCTTGTTCCGACAAGGCTGACTTTTCCGCATTGTAAATGCTCGGTAAGCGCAATCGCCTGCAAGGCTTCGTCATGCCACATATCCGGTGAAAATTTTTCCACTCGGTCTGACTGCCCGTTCCCTAAAAAGTCAATCAGAATACATCTGAAATCCCCTGCATACAGCGGCATAAGAAGTTCGGACATTTTGGAAGAAGCGGTATTGCCATGCAGGAAGATGAGCGGCTCGCCTTGTCCGTATTCTTTGTAAAAAATGGATTGATCCTGATATTTGAAAAATGCCATATTCGCACCTACCTATCCATTATCCTAAGCTGAGCGAATCGTTTATTTTCTTCAACGGCCTTTGCAGGGACGATACGGTTATCTCCTATGACATGGGAATCCATCGCGCATCGCATGAAACAAGCCAAAAAGCGGCCTCTTCCAGCATATGCCGGAAGAGACCGCGGCATCCTTACGGATGTTCCGAGCGATAACGGGTCAGCAGCTTTTCAATGCGGTTCCACGGATTGAGCAGATAGCTCAGAGACTGATCGTGGTTGAGCGTGGCGATGACAAACGCCATGTATTTGGACATATCCGCCTGCGTAAACCAGGGCGCATGAAGCACCTCCGGCGGAGTATAGGTCAGGTTGGTGGCAAACACATGATCGATGATGCCTTCCTGATAAGCCTTGTTGAACGCGTCAAGGCCGCTTGTGAAGAAGGCGAATGTCGCGCCGGCAAACACGCGCTTGGCCTTGCGCCGCTTGAGATTATAAGCCAAATCCAGGATAGAATCGCCGGAGGCGATGATGTCATCCGCCACGAAGACATCCTTTCCCTCCACGCTGGCCCCCAGATATTCATGCGCGATGATCGGGTTGCGCCCGTTGACCACGCGGGTGTAATCCCGGCGCTTGTAAAACATACCCATCTCCACACTCAGGGCTGAGCTGTAATAAATATTACGGTTGAGCGCGCCCTCGTCCGGAGAGATGACCATCATGTGATCCTTATCGATCTTCAGGTCATCATAGGTGTGGCACATGGCCTTGAGCATCTGATAGGTCGGCATGATGCTCTCAAACCCGCTGAGCGGGATGGCATTTTGCACCCTCGGATCGTGCGCGTCAAACGTGATGATGTTGGACACGCCCATGTGGACCAGTTCCTGGAGCATCACGGCGCAGTCCATGGATTCGCGGGCCGTGCGCCGGTGCTGGCGGCCTTCATAGAGCATCGGCATGATGACGTTGATGCGGTAGGCTTTGCCGCTGACGGCGGCAATCACGCGCTTGAGATCGGCATAATGCTCATCCGGCGTCATCGGCACATCCCGTCCATAAAGCTTGTAGGTGCACTGATAAGCGCCCACGTCGCAGATGATGAACAGATCATATCCCCGCACGGAGTCCTTGAGCATGCCTTTTCCTTCACCCGTGCCAAATCTCGGGCAGTGTGCCTCCAGCAGAAAACCGTTTTTGTCCGAACCGTAAAAGCTGTGCAGCTTCTGATCCACGGCGGCGTTTTCCACCTGCCAGCTCATCAGATAGTCGTTGACCCGGTTGCCGATCTCCTCACAGCCACGCATGGCAATGACGCCGAGCGGCGCTACCGGGCGCATGGGAAACTTCTGGGACGCCTCGGAGTTGATCATCTCGTTCATGCTGATTCCCTTTCTCACGTAGTTCCATCGGTGACCCCATCGGAAAGCATGATGTTGACTTTCCAAAAATCAGGCGCATGCAGGCGGCCGCCGGGCGCAAAAAACGCACCCCGCGCAGGAAACGGCCGCTCCTCCCGCGATATTCAGACGCCATTTCATGAAAATTCCCATGGGGCGGCGTATCAATCTATTTTAGTATATCACATATTCTGCCCAAACGGACAGGTTTTTCCCTTCCCGGCAAAATTTCGTCCGCTTGCGACAATTTTACGCAGGCTTTACAGCAACCGTTCACGATCGGTTCTTTTTCCTCTCCATCCACACAAATTGCCCGTTGATGCACCGGCCTTGACCATCCCCCAAACGCTTGGTATAATGAGGAAGAATCGACGTGCGAGGAGGTCTTTTTCTTGAAGCGCATTGTCTTGACCGGGGGCGGCACGGCCGGCCACGTCTCTCCCAACCAGGCGCTGATCCCGCACCTGCTGCGCGAGGGCTGGGACATCCACTACATTGGCACCAAGTCCGGCATCGAGCGCTCTTTGATCGAGCCGATGCAGGGCGTTGCGTATCACGCTGTCTCTTCGGGCAAGCTGCGCCGGTACTTTGATCTTAAAAACTTCACCGACCCCTTTCGCGTGCTTGCCGGCGCGGTGCAGTCCGTCGTCCTCATCCGCAGGCTGAAACCCCATATCGTCTTTTCCAAGGGCGGTTTTGTCAGCGTGCCCGTGGTGCTGGGCAGCGCCCTATGCGGCGTGCCCGTCGTCATGCATGAGAGCGACATCACCCCCGGCCTGGCCAACAAGCTGTGCAAGCCGTTCGCCAAGGCCGTTTGCACCACCTTTCCGGAATGCGCCAACCTGCTGGGGGAAAAAGGCGTGCAGACCGGCACGCCCCTGCGCGCGCAGATTTTCTCCGGCACGCGCGAACGCGGCCTGCAGCTGTGTGGATTCGATGGCCGCAAGCCCGTGCTGATGATGATCGGCGGCTCTCTGGGCGCCCAGTCGGTCAATGCCGTGCTGCGCGAGGCCCTTCCCGCGCTCACGCAGAAATTCGATGTGCTCCATGTATGCGGCAGGGGCAATCTTGTTCCCGAGCTGGAGGGAAGGGTCGGATACCGCCAGTTTGAATACCTTTCCGACGGTCTGCCGGATGCCTTTGCCTGCGCGGATCTTGTGCTCTCGCGCGCGGGGTCGAACTCGCTGTCTGAACTGATGGCGCTGTGCAAACCCATGCTGCTCATCCCTTATCACAGCGGCCGCGGGGATCAGCTGCTCAACGCCAATTCGCTCAAGGCGCGCGGTCTGGCGCATGTGATGGTTCAAAGCGATCTGTCGGCTCAGTCCCTCCCGCCTGCGATCGACGCGCTTTGGGAAGACCGCGCGCTGCTTGTCCAGCGCCTGCGCGCTCTGCCCGACGCAGACGGAACCCGGCTCGTGCTTGATCAGATTGAGAAATACCGCAAAAAATAAAATCCAAAAGCGCGGACGTCTGTGGGCAAAAGCCCGCCTTCTCCCGGGAGGGAAACGCATCCCATTCGGATTCGATGAGGATACATTCGATGAGGATAAAAAAGAGTTCTTTTTGAAAGAATACGGACTTTATGCCCCAAACTGCGCTCTGCTCTATAGAGAAGAGCTTTATGCCGGCAAGTTAGAAAAAAGGATGACGTTAAGAAAAAAGGATGCTGAGGCGGTTGCTCCGTCAGCATCCTTTTTTCAAACCGGATTCCGGCTTTTCAGCGGCCGGTGGGGAGGCATAACGCATCACGCGCAGGCGCAGATCACGGGCAAACCGCTCCCTCTCTTCCTGAGAAAGCACCCGCGGCGAACTCATCACCACCAGCCGGTGCCCCGTGAAGCCCGGGCGGTATGGCGGATGCACATGTGCAAAGGAATTGGCCACATAGCCGCATCGTTCATAAAAATGCCTGCGCCGAATGGAAATTTCCTCTTCCGGCGGATCAATTTCAAGCACCACAGGCTTGCCTGCGCATGCCAGCAGCGCAAGAATCCGCTGCCCGATCCCCTGCCCGCGCAGCCGCGGGACAACGCACAGATGTTCCACATAGAGGTAAGCGTCAAAATCCCAGCAGAATGCCAGCCCGGCCAGCTCCCCCTCCCTCCGCGCCAGCAGCGCGTGATACGCCTCGTCCTCCATGGCGCTGAGCTGATCCGGCCACAGACGCTGCTCATGTTCGGGAAAGCTCTGCCGATATAGATCCATGGCCCGGAGAAACAGAGGGTTTTGCGCATCCCGGCACCGGCATAGCCGCACATTGCTCTCCTCTTCCTGATTCATCGGCCGTCCCCTCCTTGTGACAATTTGATTACAAGCGTGTCTTCCACCCATTGGCAGCATCCCTCCGCCGGATAGGCAGGCATGCTTTTGACTTCTTCCCTTTCCTCCAGCTCAGAGAGTTCAAAGCTGCTGACCAGGTTACACGGATAGCCCAGCACGTCCCACATATACCAGGTGACGTCCTCCTCCGAGGCGACGGCGTAATTGCCCTGCGCGGCATCGAGCACAGCCAGGTGCTCAAAGCCCTTATGCGGCACAGACAGGCCGGAATCCTCCAGCGTGCCGACAATGGCCACAGGCGTTTCACCCGGCCGATAGCCTTCCGCCTGTTCGGCGCGGTCAAGCACGCGCGTCATCACCGAAAGGGTGGATTGAAACTCCAGATTCTTTTTTAAATACACCTGGTTCGAGAAGATGACGCCGCCCAGAAACAGCACGCCAAACGCACCGGCAGCCATGCGATGCGCAATCCGCGGGCCGGGGCCCTCCTGCGGGCAGGCGTCCAGCAGCGCGATCAAAAACACATCCAGGAAGCAGAACGCAAGGCTCGTCTGCCCGATGCCGGATCGCGCATACACGGGCAGATTGGTCAAAAACGGCATCACCAGCACGATGGCAAGCAGAATCATCCCCCGCGCGGGTGTCATCCGGCGCATGATTTTCAAAAGCGCCAGCAGCCCCAGCGCCATCAGCAGCACGCGCAAAAGCACATTCAGATGCGGATAAGCGGTCAACGGCTCAAACAGATATCGAATCGGATAAAGCCATGCTCCCGCCAGCCCGCCGCCCGCCATGCTCTGGAGCGCGGCCTCCTGCCCCATGCCATAGCGCGCGAGCATCACGCGGTAACCGGCGTCATAGAGCGCCGCCCCTGCGGCCAGCGCGCCCAGCAGTTGCGCCGCCCGCAGGCCGATCCGCCGGCCGCTTTCCCCTGTGATCAGATCCCGCGCAAGCGCGACAGCCGCAAGCGCCACGCCGCAGGCCGGCCCCGTCTCCCCAAGACCGGCCGCCGCCGCAAAGAACACCGCGCCCGGAAAAATTCCCAAGCGAACCCTCAGGCAGCATGCAGCAGCAGCCATGCCCAGCAGCATGGACAGAAGGCCCGCATCCGCCGTATGCAGCGAACCCGCAAACACGGAAAGAACCGCCGCATTGACCGTCATGGCCCCGCACAGCGCAAAGAGAGCCGCCGGTTTTTCAAGGCGAAGCAGCCACGCGGCAAGCACCGTCCCCAGTGCAAGATACAGCGCGCTGAGCAGCCCCACCAGCAGCGGAGCGGACAGTTCGCCGCGCAGGCGCCAGTAAATCGCCTGCAGATACCGTCCTCCCGCAATCTGGCCGCTGATTCCCTGCCCCGCGTTGATCATCACAGACTGCGAGGAAAGCGTGAGATTGAAAAAGCAGAAGGCGTGTGCGGCAAACACAAACAGCAGCGTAAACGCGGCCGCCTGTGCGAGCGCCGCCCGGTTGAGCGAAATCTTTTCCCCGTTCACGGCAGGTTCCCCCTCAATAACAAGGCGCGTCAGTTGATTCGGATATACAGGCGGCCGTCGGTCATGCGGCAGCAGCCTTCCTGCGGAAAGGCCGGCATGCCGGCGGCCTGCTCGCTGCTGCTGAGCGCAATGCGCTCCTCGTGGCTGACCAGACGGATGGGCACGCCCAGCACCATCTGAAGATACCAGTATGTGGCGCTCTCATAGGACGCCGCATATGTGTAACGCATGCCCTGATGCCTGGCGATGCTTTCAAAACCGGGTCTTTCCATGGACAGCGCGGAGGAGGGCAGCATGCCCAGGATGACCACCGGCGTCTCCCCCGGAACATAGCCCTCCGTCTGTTCCGCCCGATCCAGGATCCTGGTGACGGCAGACAGCGTGGAGGAAAACTCCAGATCCCGCTTGAAGGACATCTGATTGGAAGAGACCGTGTTGATTCCCAGCACAGCGCAGAGCAGCAGCGCCGTAACGGCGCAAGCCGCGGACGTTGCGCGTCCCGCAGCGGCGCCCTCTTTTCTCCCGCTCCGCGCGGCCAGCAGCAGGCAGAGGATGTAGAAAAATCCATAGGCATAGATCATCAGCCCGTTGACGATTCCCTGCGCGATGAGCTCCACAAAGTTCATGCCAAAGGGCAGGAGAAGCAAAAGCAGCAGGGCTGTCAGCACCGCGCCCGGCCGCATCCGCCGCATGCGCGCGGCCAGCAGCACCGCCGCACAGGCGAGCAGAATCTGGTTGAGCCAGGCGGGAATCAGCCGCACATGCCAGGGAATGACGGCCTCGCCTGCAGGATCAAACAGATAGCGCAGCGGCGTCAGGTAGGTTTCGCTGAGCAGGCCGGGCAGGGCATCCAGCGCAATCGCTCCCACGCGGCCCACACCGTTATAATTCCGGGAAGCCTCTATGCCAAGCACGGCAAGCACCGCCTTCAGCACAAGCGCATAGAGCAAGAGGCCCAGCAGCAGGCTGAGGCAGGAGAGCATGCCGTCGCGCCAGACGCGGGATGTTCTTTCTCCGTCAAGCAGCCTTGCGAGAAACAGAAGGATCAGCAGCGAAGCCGCAACGGCGAGATAGCTCTGATAGGCGCCCAGCGACAGGCAGTAAAGCACGCTGCTGAGCAGCCATCCCCTTTTCAAGCGGAAAAACACATACACACCCAGCATGGCAAGCATCAGCGCCAGCGCATAGACATCCGTCCAGGGCAGGTATGTGGCGTTGGAAACGGCAAACGTTTCGCTCGCTGCGATCAGGCCGCATGTCAGGGCGATCTCCCGGCGCCGCGTAAAGCCCAGAAGCCGCGTAAGAATCACGGCAGTCACGATCAAAAACGCCGTGGCAAACAGCCCGATGACCAGCGGCGCGGTGATCGAGCCCCGCACCTGCCAGTAAACCGGCTGCAAAAAACGGCCAAGCGACACCTGATAGGCCTCTTCCCCGACCTGGGAGATGAGCGCAGCGTCACCGGAAAAGCCCATGGACAGATACCGGTAGCCATGGGCAAGCAGCGTAAAGCAGGCCGTATAAAGCGCGCACAGGCGCATGCGGCGGCCGGTTTCCCTCATCATGATCCGCTCTCTTTCGCATCGGTTCGCTCAGGCTGCGCCGCCGGGGAATCCTCCCTCACACAATGCCCGCCATCTCCAGCACCGTGCGCACGAAGAACACCGCCAGCACGAGCAGGATAATGGGCCGTGCGACAGCCGCCCCCTTCTGCGTGAAGCACCGAGACCCCATATAGTTGCCCAGCACACTGAACACGCCCGCGCTCAGCCCGAGCAGCATGAGCACCTGCCCGCTCATCAGGTAGACGCACAGCGAGGAAAGATTGCTGGCCAGGTTGATCACCTTGGTGATGCCGTTGGCCCTGTGCAGCTCCATATGGGCAAAGCGCGTGAGCAGCAGGATGAGGAACGTGCCCGTTCCCGGGCCGTAAAAACCGTCGTACATCCCCAGCGCAAAGGCGATGACGGAGGACACGGCCGCCGTGCGCGCAAACGGCAGGTCTTCGGATTCCGCCTGGGAAAAGAGGTCCTTTTTTCTCAGCACATACATCGCCGTCAGCGGCAGCACGATGAGCATGATGACGCGGAAAAGCGCATCGCTGATGGCCAGGGCAAGGTTTGCGCCAAGCGCCGCGCCCGCCAGGGAGGCCACCGCGCAGAAAAAGCCCAGATGCCAGTCAATATAGCCGGAACGCGCATATTTCACCGTGGCGACGGTGGTTCCCATGGAAGAGGAGAGCTTGTTGGTGGCAATGCATGTATGCACCGGCAGCCCGCTGATCAGATAGGCCGGCAGAGAAATCAGCCCTCCGCCGCCCGCAATGGAATCGACAAAGCCCGCAACGCCTACCAGCGGGCAGACGATCAGAAAGTGCAGCGGCGTAAGCTCCATAAATGGCTCCTTTCCCCCGTACATCATCAAGAAAAGCCGCACGGTTCCTCAAAAATCCCACTTATTGTACAAAGCCCGCGCCCTTTTGTCAAGCCGCGCGCGATTGCAGGGCCGCGGCCTGCGTTTTTTGTGCGGCGCACAGCCTGTCCGGAACCGTCAGATGCGCCAAAATATGCATAATCTTTTCGGGAATTTCCCAGCCGCCGTTGACATTATTTTAGCGGAGGGATATAATAGAAACGTCGAGAAGTGTCCGTTTGCGCCGATCCCTGCGCGCGGGCATTCTCAACCGGTGTTCATCCTTGATTCACATAGGGAGGTTATACCAATGGCTAAGAAAATGACCGTTGACGGCAATACTGCTGTCAGCCATGTCGCGTATGCGTTCAGCGACGTGGCCGCGATCTACCCCATCACCCCGTCTTCCCCGATGGCGGAAGTTGCGGATGACTGGGCCGCGCATGACCGCATGAACCTGTTCGGCCAGACGGTCCGCATCGCCGAGATGCAGTCCGAAGCCGGCGCCGCCGGCGCCGTGCACGGTTCCCTCAAGGCCGGCGCCCTGACCACGACGTTCACCGCGTCCCAGGGCCTGCTGCTGATGATTCCGAACATGTATAAAATTGCCGGCGAGCTGCTGCCCTGCGTCTTCCACGTGAGCGCGCGCGCCCTGGCCTATCATGCTCTGTCCATCTTCGGCGACCATTCCGACGTGATGGCCTGCCGTCAGACCGGTTTTGCCATGCTGGCTTCCTGCTCCGTGCAGGAGGCGGAGGATATGGCGCTTGTGGCGCACCTGGCCACGCTGAAAGCGTCCGTGCCGTTCCTGCATTTCTTCGATGGCTTCCGCACCTCTCACGAGATTCAGAAGATCGATGAAATCGCCTATGAGGATATGGCCAAGCTCATGCCGTGGGACAAGGTGGCCGAGTTCCGCGCCCGCGCCCTCAACCCCGAGCATCCGCACCTGGGCGGCACCGCTCAGAACCCCGATATCTACTTCCAGGGCCGTGAGGCCGCCAACAAATACTATGACGCCACCCCGGCGATCGTCGAGGAAGTCATGGACGAGGTTGGCAAGCTCACCGGCCGTGCGCACAAGCCGTTTGACTATGTGGGCGCGCCCGATGCGGAGTATGTGATCGTGGCGATGGGCTCCGGCTGCGATGTGGCGACGGAAGCTGTCAACAAGCTCAACCAGATGGGTGAAAAGGTCGGCCTCATCAGCGTGCATCTGTATCGTCCGTTCTGCACCAAGCGCTTCGTGGCGGCCATCCCGGCCTCCTGCAAGAAGATTGCGGTGCTTGACCGCACCAAGGAGTCCGGCTCCCTGGGCGAGCCGCTCTATCTGGATGTGTGCGCCGCCCTGGCGGAAGAGGGCCGCAAGATCGACGTTGTCGGCGGCCGCTATGGCCTGGGCTCCAAGGAGTTCACGCCGACCCATGTCAAGGCTGTGTATGACAACCTCAAGCTCGACGCCCCGAAGAATCACTTCACCGTGGGCATCGTGGACGATGTGACCCACACCAGCCTGCCCACCGGCGAAATCTTCAACGCCGCTCCGGAAGGCGCCATCAGCTGCAAGTTCTACGGCCTTGGCTCGGATGGCACCGTAGGCGCCAACAAGAACTCCATCAAAATCATCGGCGACCACACCGACATGTATGCGCAGGCCTATTTTGCCTACGACTCCAAGAAGTCCGGCGGCCTGACGGTTTCCCACCTGCGCTTTGGCAAGAGCCCGATCCAGTCCCCGTATCAGATCGACGCGGCGGACTTCACCGCCTGCCACAACCCGGCCTATGTCACGCAGTATGACATGCTCTCCACCCTGAAGGATGGCGGCACGTTCCTGCTCAACTGCCAGTGGACCGATGAGGAGCTTGACGCGCACCTGCCCGCTTCCATGAAGCAGATGCTGGCCAGGAAGCACATCAAATTCTATGCCATCGACGCCATTGACCTGGCCGCCAAGGTCGGCATGGGCAACCGCATCAACACGATCATGCAGGCCGCGTTCTTCAAGCTGGCGGCTGTCATCCCCTATGATCAGGCGGATGAATACATGAAGGCGTATGCCAAGAAGACCTATGGCAAGAAGGGCGACGCCATCGTGCAGAAGAACTGGGACGCGATTGACATCGCCATCTCCGGCCTGCGCGAAGTGAAGGTGCCCGAGGAGTGGGCCAACGCCACCACCGGCGCCGTCGCTCCCGAAATCAAGGGCGACGCGTATTACAACGAGTTCATCAAGCCGATTCTGGCTCAGGAAGGCGACAAGCTGCCGGTTTCCAAGATCGCGGCGGACGGCACTGTGCCCACCGGCACCACCAAGTATGAAAAGCGCGGCATCGCCGTGAAGGTTCCCACGTGGGATGTGACCAAGTGCGTGCAGTGCAACCTGTGCTCGCTGGTGTGCCCGCATGCCGCCATCCGCCCGTATCTGGTCGACGAGGGCGCCGAAAAGCCCGATACATTCGTCACCAAGAAGGCGCTTGGCAAGCAGTTTGCCGGCAAGCAGTTCCGCATTCAGGTTTCTCCGCTTGACTGCACGGGCTGCGGCAACTGCATCGACGTCTGCCTGGGCAAGTGCCTGACGCTTGAGCCGCTTGCCACCCAGATGAAGGAAGAGACCAACTGGGAGTATGCCCAGACGCTGCCCGAGGTCGACCATGCGATCCTCAACAGGGCCAACGTCAAGGAGAGCCAGTTCCTCAAGCCGCTGTTTGAGTTCTCCGGTGCCTGCGCCGGCTGCGGCGAGACGCCGTATGTCAAGCTGGTCACGCAGCTCTTTGGCGACCGCATGCTGATTGCCAACGCGACGGGCTGCTCTTCCATCTACGGCGGCAGCGCTCCGACGGTTCCCTATACCACCAACGCCAAGGGCCAGGGCCCGGCCTGGGCGAACAGCCTGTTTGAAGATAACGCCGAGTTTGGCTACGGCATGAACCTGGCCACCACGCAGCGCCGCGAGAAGCTGGCCGCGCTTGTCACCGAGCTGGCCGGCAAGGTCGAGGGCGAGGCCAAGGAAACCTGCGAAGGCTGGCTGGCCGCCATGCACGACGGCGAAGCCTCCAAGGCCGCTTCCGCCAAGCTCCTTGAGCTGGTGGAGGGCTGCAAGGATTGCGGCTGCAACTGCGACGATCTTTGCAAGGAAATCGCCTCCATGAAGGACATGATGGTCAAAAAGAGCCAGTGGATCTTTGGTGGCGACGGCTGGGCTTATGACATCGGCTACGGCGGACTGGATCACGTTCTGGCCCAGGGCGAGGATGTCAACGTGCTCGTTCTGGATACCGAGGTGTATTCCAACACCGGCGGACAGGCCTCCAAGTCCACCCCGACCGGCTCCATTGCCAAGTTCGCGGCTTCCGGCAAGAAGACCCGCAAGAAGGATCTTGGCATGATGGCCATGTCCTATGGGTACGTGTATGTGGCGACTGTCGCCATGAGCGCAAACCCGGCTCAGCTGCTCAAGGCCATGACCGAAGCGGAGGCTTATCCGGGCCCGTCCCTGATCATCGCCTATGCTCCCTGCATCAACCACGGCATCAACATGGCGCACGCGCAGATGGAAATCAAGCGCGCCGTGGCCTGTGGCTACTGGCCGCTGTATCGCTACAACCCGCAGCTGGCTGAGCAGGGCAAGAACCCGCTGATCATCGACAGCAAGGATCCGACGGAGAGCTATCAGGACTTCATCAAGGGTGAGGTGCGTTACGCTTCTCTGGCCAAGCTGTTCCCGGCCAGGGCGGAAGAGGCTTACAAGATCAACGAGGAAGACGCCAAGCGCCGCCTCGCGACCTACAAGAAGCTGGCAAGCGACTGATTTCCGGTTCGCTGCGCATCCCTCTTTCCGTACATGTTTCCAGTTTTGCCCGTCCTTCTCGCCTGAGAGGGACGGGCTTTTTCTCTCCCGTTGCAGCGTGTGTCCTGCCAAAATTCGGTGGAAAAGGCAAAAAGGGTTGCATCGCCGGAAAGGAAACTTTATAATAGAGTAAACGTATGCGTCGGAAAGCGCATGCAGCGATGAAGGAGGGGATGGACATGGCAAGACGGCGCGACTATGACGATGATTTCAATCAACCCGATCGACCCACGCGCAGCAGCCCATACCAGGATATGGAAGACCCGGACTACGATGACGATTACAGCGCCCACGACGGCGATGATTATGATGAGGGATATGACGAGGGATACGATGCTGACAGGGGGGAGGGGTCATCCCTTCTGCAGCGGCTGAGCGACCTGCTCGCCTCCACGCCTGCCAAAATCGCTGTGGGTGCGATCGCCCTGCTTATTCTCGTGATGATCGCGCTGCTCATCGTACGGTTTGTGATGCGCGGGCGCGAAGCGGATACCGCGCTTCCAACCGCTGTTCCCCAGACGGCACAGATGCCTGCTGCCGATCTGTCGTCCCCATCGGCAATGCCTTCGGATTCCCCGGAAGGAGAGCCGCTTCAGACACCGGCGCCTTCTTCCATCGTGTTCGCTCCCGCCGCGCAGCCGGAAGAGACCGCGCAGTCAACGCCAAATATACAAACGCCGTCCCCGACGGATGTTTCCTCCGCGTTTGCCGGTGATCCAGGCACCGCCACACCGGAACCTTCCGCCACGGCAGAGCCCACGCCAACGCCTACCCCTCTGCCCATCATCCTGACCAATACGCCCACCCCAACCCC
>DVMG01000137.1 GCA_018715105.1 Candidatus Ventricola intestinavium | reverse complement strand
ACAATCATTTAACAGATTTCACGCTCGAAAAGAGCAAAAAACGGAACGAATGATTGACTTTGATTGTTGATGAGCCAATTGGATTCGAATGCACAGCCGTAAAACAGCGAGAAAGGATGAAACACCGATGCAAACGGTTTTAAAGGACACGCTTCGGCTTGGCCTGCAGGGGGTAAACATGATTGCCCACCGCGGTGTGAGCGGCCTGGAAAGAGAAAACACCTGCGCGGCTTTTGTGGCCGCGGGCAACCGCTCTTACTACGGCATTGAGACGGACATCCACCGCACGGCGGACGGGCGATACATCGTTGTGCACGACGATGATCTCCGCCGAGTGGCAGGGCTTAATCACGTGATTGAAGAGACAGAGTTTGACGTGCTGCGGACCGTACGCCTGACGGACATGGATGGGCAGGAGCGTGCCGATCTGGTGCTGCCCGATCTTGAAGAATACGTGCGTGTGTGCCGTAAATACGATAAGGAGAGCGTGCTGGAGATTAAAAGGCCCTTTGAGCCGGCGGACATTGAAAATGTGATTGCTGTCATCCGCAGGCTTCATTGGCTGGAACGTACCATCTTCATCTCCTTTGAACTGTCCAACCTGGTCTGCATCCGTGAGATGCTTCCGCAGCAGCGTGCGCAATATCTGGTCAGCACGTTTGACACCGGTCTGCTCGACATCCTGCGTGCCCACAGGCTGGATCTGGATATCCGCCACACGGCCCTGGACGGGCAGCTTGTAGGCGCATGCCACGATGCCGGCATTCAGGTGAACGTCTGGACCGTGGACAGTGTGCAGGAAGCACGGCGCCTGGCGGCCTGCGGGGTGGACTATATGACCACAAATATCCTGGAATAAGGCAAAATCTATACAGCAAACGGGGTGAACAAAGGGCATGTACACACAAATCCTGATCATCGGCGCAGGGGTGACGGGCTGCGCGGTAGCGCGTGTGCTCAGCCGCTATGAGGCGGATATCACCGTCGTGGATCGCGGAGCAGATGTGGCAGAAGGCGCCTCCAAAGCCAACAGCGGCATTGTGCACGCGGGCTTTGATGCCAAACCCGGTACGCTCAAAGCACGGCTGAATGTGGAAGGAGCGCACATGTATCCGGCCCTGTGCGCCGAGCTGAGCGTTCCCTACAGCCAGCCGGGAGCGCTGGTGCTGGGCTTCACGCCGCAGGATCGTGCGCTGCTGGAGCGCCTGGCGATACAGGGCGAGGAAAACGGCGTGCCGGGTGTGCGCATCATCGGGCGGGAAGAGGCGCTGACCCTGGAGCCCCACGCCAATCCGGAGATTCTCTGCGCGTTGCACGCCCCCACGTCCGGTCTCACGAGCCCCTATGAAATGACGTTTGCCCTGGCCGATCACGCTGCGCTCAACGGTGTGTGCTTTCGTCTTGGCGAAACCGTGACGCGCGTGGAGCGCCGAGAAGACGGCCTGTGGCGTGTCCTCACGGATAAGGGCGAATATACCTGCAAAATCCTGGTCAACTGCGCCGGTGTGGGCGCGGGGATCCTTCACAACATGATCAGCACGGAAAAGATCCATATTATCGCCCGGCGTGGGCAGTATTATCTGCTGGACCGCATGAAATCCCTGCCCTTCCGGCACACCCTGTTCCAGTGCCCAACGAAGATGGGCAAGGGCGTGCTTGTATCCCCTACGGTGCACGGGAACCTGCTGCTGGGCCCTTCCGCGGAGGATATTGACGATGGCCTGGATACATCCACCACGGCCGAGGGACTGCGCTTTGTGCTTGACCGGTGCCGTCTGACATGGCCTGCGGCCAGCATACGCGCAACCATCACCAATTTTTCCGGTGTGCGTGCACATGAAGAGAAGGATGACTTTGTCATCGGCGCCGTGCCGGGGGCTCTCGATGCCTATGAGGCCATCGGCATCGAAAGCCCGGGTCTGTCCGCCGCGCCGGCCATCGGCGAGATGCTGGGCGGGCAGATCGCCGGGGAGCAGGCCCTTGCACCCAAGGCGCACATCGTGCCGATGCCCGTGCGCAAAAAGCCCTTTCGTGAGATGGATGACAGAGAACGCGCGGACGCCGTGGCGGAAAATCCGCTCTACGGCAGCATCATCTGCCGCTGTGAGGTCATCACGGAGGCGGAAATCCGCGAGGCGATCCGCCGCCCTGTCGGAGCCACGACGATTGACGGGATCAAGCGCCGTACACGCGCCGGAATGGGCCGCTGCCAGGGTGGATTCTGCAGTCCGCGCGTGGCCGAAATTCTCAGCGAAGAGCTGCACATTCCCATGACACAAGTCACCAAGTGCGGCGGGAAAAGCCGCCTGCTGGTGGAAACGATCCAGGAAGCGCTGAAGGAGGACTGCTGAGATGAACGACGTCAGGCATGTGGACGTGCTGGTCATCGGCGCAGGTCCGGCGGGTCTTGCGGCCGCCATCGCCGCGCGGGAGGACGGAATTGAAAGCCTGCTGGTGCTCGAACGGGAGCATCTCCCCGGCGGGATCCTGCGCCAATGCATCCACAACGGTTTTGGGCTGCATCGCTTTAAGGAGGAACTCACCGGCCCGGAATACGCTCAGCGGGATATTGACCGTGCGCGCGGGATGGGCATTGAAATTCAGACGGATACCACCGTTCTTTCCGTGGCGGAGGATCGCACGGTTACATGTGTGTCCGCCGCGCGCGGTCTGCAGATTTTCAGGGCCGGGGCCGTCGTGCTGGCCATGGGCTGCCGGGAGCGGCCTCGCGGCGCGCTGGGTACGCCGGGCACGCGCTGCGCAGGCATTTACTCCGCCGGCACGGCACAGAGGTTTGTGAATCTGGAGGGCTATATGCCCGGCAAGCGTGTGGTGATTCTGGGTTCGGGCGATATCGGCCTGATCATGGCCCGGCGCATGACGCTTCAAGGGGCCAAGGTGCTTGCCTGCGTGGAGCTGATGCCTTTTTCCTCCGGCCTTAACCGCAACATTGTGCAGTGTTTGAACGATTACGACATCCCCCTCTATCTGTCGCATACAGTCGTCGATATCCGGGGGCGTGAGCGGCTGAGCAGCGTGAGCGTCGCCCGGGTCGATGCGCACCGCCGGCCCATCCCCGGTACGGAAATCGAATTTGAATGCGATACGCTGCTCTTATCCGTCGGGCTGATCCCTGAAAACGAGCTTTCGGAAGGCGCGGGTGTCATGCTCAGTCCCGCGACATCCGGAGCGGAGGTGGATGACACGCTGCAGACCAGTGTACCCGGCATCTTCGCCTGCGGCAACGTGCTTCATGTGCATGATCTGGTGGATCACGTGTCAAGCGAATCTTTCCGGGCGGGCCACGCGGCTGCGGCCTATGCCCGCGGCGATCTGCCATCCGGGAAGACATGGGCTGTGCGCGATGGCGAGGGGGTGCGCGGCACCGTGCCCCAGCGTATTCGGAAGGGATCCGCGCAGGAGGTTCACCTCATGTTCCGGCCTGCCGGCGTGTACCGCGGCGCCGCATGTGTGGTCACCTGCGGGGACAGGGAGATCGCACGCAAGCGCGCCCCCATCTTCACGCCGGGCGAGATGGCCGTCATCAGCCTCAAGCCCGATGTTGTGGCCGCGCTTGACGCAGATGTGACCGTGCATATGGAAAGGATCTGAAAACGATGGAAATAACGTGCATCAGCTGCCCGGTCGGCTGCCGGCTGAGCGTGCAAGTGGAAAACGGGCAGGTCCTCTCCGTGGGGGGGAACGCGTGCCCGCGTGGAGAGATCTATGCTCGCCAGGAATGTGTGGATCCTCGAAGAATGGTGACGGCTGTCATCCCCGTGCAGGGCGGCTTATCTCCCCTGTCCGTCAAAACGCGCTCCCCCATCGCCAAACGGCTGATCCGCCCGTGCATGCGCGCGCTCGCCGAAGTAGAGCTCAGCGCGCCGGTAGAAGCGGGGCAGGTCGTGCTTTCCGACGTGTGCGGCACAGGCGTGGATATCGTTGCAACCAAGAGCGTAGAAAGGGCCTGAGCGGCAGGGGCGCATAAAGCCAAAGCGCGAGCGGCGGCATCCTGCAAAAAGGCGTGGAAAGGGGTCCCGGATTCATGAAGTGGTGGTCAGTGGCTCTGAGGCTGCTCGTCGCGGTGATCGTTGGGTGTGTCATCGGCATTGAAAGGGAAAGAAAAAACCGGCCGGCGGGTATGCGCACGCATGTGCTGGTATGCGTGGGAGCTGCCATCATCGCCATCCTGGAGAGCATTCTGTGCACGGAAACAATGGGCCTGAATGTCGAGGCCTACGACACGGGCGTGGCGGTAAGCCGCGGGCGCATCAGCGCACAGGTGGTCAGCGGCATCGGCTTTCTGGGGGCGGGAACGATTTTCGTCTCCCAGAAAAAGATTGCCGGACTGACAACGGCGGCATCGCTCTGGAATGTGGCCTGCCTGGGGCTTGCAGCGGGCATGGGCTATTACAGCCTGGCCATCATGGGGTGTGCAGTCGTTATTGCGACGCTGCTGTTCATGCAGCGGCTCGTACACGTCAACGTCATCAAGAATGTGGAAGTAACATTTGTGCATCGCAAGGAGACGCTTGCATTCATCAACACCTATTTCAACGATGTGTCCATCAAGGTGCTGGATATTGATTTTCACGTAGAGAACAGCGCAGAGCGCAATCTGTATACCAATCTGTACACCCTGCATCTGCCGAATAAGATCACCTATACGGATATCGTCAACCATCTTTCCGAGCACGCCAATATTCAAAGCGTGCGCACGCGCAACGTATAAGGCGGGGATGCGCAGAGAGCCTCCCGGCAGGAAGCTTTCTCCCCAAAAAAGAGAAGGGCCTTTCCCCCTGTGCGAATCGCAATTTTGCCAGGGGCGGCCCGGCATCAGCAAACGGAAGGCGCACGGGACGCCTCCACCGCTGACAAAACGCTTTTCGCTCCCCGATGGGAGAGGAAAGCTTCCCGCAATCATCGAAAAGCAACGTCTGTCACGAATGAAAGCAAGGCTTATGTCAACAAACGCAGGCGCACGGGCGCCTTGACGAAGGAGCGCAAAGCGATGACCGACTACCAGCGTCTTTTGGCCGGTATCCGCTGCTTCCTGCTGGATATGGACGGCACATTTTATCTGGGAAACAGGCTGATCGACGGTTCCATCGCGTTTCTGGACGCGTTGGAGAGAACCGGCCGTACAGCGCGCTTTCTGACCAACAACTCCAGCAAATCGGCGCGGGCCTACGCGGAAAAGCTCGCCCGCATGGGTGTGCCCGAGCGCTACAGGGATGTAATCTGTTCCTTCCATGCGGCGGCACGCTACTGCCTGCGCAAATTTCCGGGCAAAAAGGGATACCTCCTGGGCAACACGATGCTGCGGGACGAGCTGCTGGCCATGGGTCTTGAATTTACCGAAGAGGATGCGGACTACGTGCTCGTGGCCTTTGACACGACGCTTGATTACAAAAAGCTGTGCAGGGTATGCGATTATGTTCGTGCGGGAAAACCCTATGTTGCCACCCATCCGGACATCAATTGCCCCACGGAGACGGGGTTTATCCCGGATGCAGGCGCAATCATGGCCCTTATCGAGGCGAGCACGGGGCGAAAGGCCG
This sequence comes from Candidatus Ventricola intestinavium, assembly GCA_018715105.1. Taxonomy (GTDB): domain Bacteria; phylum Bacillota; class Clostridia; order Christensenellales; family Aristaeellaceae; genus Ventricola; species Ventricola intestinavium. The sequence continues at coordinate 1,166 of DVMG01000137.1, read as the reverse complement.
ATGTCATTCTGGGGAAACCGTATGCCGGCATCGTGGAGGAAGCGCTGGCGCGTACCGGCTTTTCCAAGGAGGAGATGGCCATTGTCGGGGACAGGCTATACACGGATATTGAAACCGGCGTGCGTTTCGGCATAACGAGCATTCTCGTCCTTTCGGGAGAGACCACCGCCCTGCAGGCGCAGGCATCCTCCATGAAAGCGGACATGCTCTTTGGCCGGCTGGCCGATATCATCCCCTATCTTTAAGCCGCGTTGGCACAGGCCGTCAATTTCATATGGATTCAAAGCAGACTTTATACCGTCTTTTCCTGCTTTGCGTATAATGGCACCGTGCCTGCGCGTTGCCGCCGCACAGGTATCCGTGCTCGCTCACAGCGGTTGTAACGCACATGCGTTACCGATAGAACGACAACAACACATAAAAGGAGGAAATCACATGAAGAAGCTCATCGCGCTCGTCTTAACGCTCATGCTCGTTCCCACACTTGCCCTGGCGGCCACCGAGTATGACGTGACAGAGCCCATCACCATCACGTGGTGGCATGCCCATGAGGATCAGCTTACCGAATACCTCAACTATATGGTAGACAGGTTTAACAGCGAAAACGAGATGGGCATCACCGTGCAGCCTGTGTACATCGGCAGTTACTCAGAAATCAACACGCAGTTCATCGCTGCAGCGGCGGCCGGCACAGGCACTGTGCCCGCGCTGGTAACATGCAACACCTCCTATCCGGCCAGCTATGGCAAGGATGGCTTGTGCGAAGTGCTCGATCCCTACATCGACGCCTTCGATTACGACATCGAGGACTTCGGCGAAGGCCTGATCGCCTCCACCAGTTATGACGGCGAGCAGATCACCCTGCCTTATCTGATTTCCACACAGGTCATGTATTACAACAAGACCGCCGCGGAAGAAGAAGGGATCGAAATGCCCAAGACACTCGACGAGATGGATGCTTTCCTTGAGAAAGCCACCCTCTTCAACGAGGACGGCTCCACCAAGCGTTACGGCACGGTGTTTGGCGGCTGGGACTATTGGTACTACGAGATGCTCTACAAGAACAACGGCGTGGAAGTTGTGCTGGAGGATGGTACGACCGACGTCAACAGCGAGAAGAGCGTGGAGATCACCACCAAGATCAAGGAATGGATCGACAAGGGATA
>DVMG01000136.1 GCA_018715105.1 Candidatus Ventricola intestinavium | reverse complement strand
GGGGGAAAAGCGTTTTGCCGGCGGTCTGGCCGCTGAGAGGCTGCTTTATCCCGCCGCCAGCATCTTTCTGATTTCATCCACCAGAGTCTGTGCCAGATCCCCCGTCACCTTGCGCGGGGCCTCTCCCTTTTTGATGAGAAGGCCCGTTCCATGACCGCCGCCGCAGATGCCGATATCCGCCTCGCGCGCCTCGCCCGGCCCATTGACCACACAGCCCATCACCGCAACCTTGAAGGGCACATGCACATCCGCAAGCTCACGCTGCACCCGCGCCATGATTCCGCCCACATCGATGCACGTGCGTCCGCACGTCGGGCAGGAAACATACTGCACACAGTCCTTTCTCAGGCCGACATGTTGCAGAATCTCGATCCCGGCCGGCGGCTCCAGGCAGGGGTCGCCTGTCAGGGAGACGCGGATCGTATCCCCGATCCCGTCCAGCAGCAGCGCGCCGATGCCAATGGCGCTTTTCATCCTGCCCTGTTCGGGCAGCCCCGCCTCCGTCACCCCCAGATGCAGCGGATAATCGCACTGTGCACTGGCCAACCGGTAGGCCTGCACGGTATCCGGCACATTGCTGGCCTTCATGGAGAGCACCATGTCGTAAAAGCCGCATTTTTCCAGCATCCGCGCGTGGGAAAGCGCGCTTTCCACCATTCCCTGCGGCGTGGGGCCGCCGTATTTTTGCAGGATTTCCCGCTCCACAGAGCCGGAATTTACGCCGATTCTCACGGGAATGTGGTGTGCCTTCACGCAGTCCGCGAGGATGCGCACATTCTTCTCCCCGCCAATGTTGCCGGGATTGATCCGCAGCTTCTGAATGCCGTTTTCAACCGCCTGCAGCGCCAGCCTGTGATCAAAATGGATATCCGCCACAAGCGGAACCGGGCTGCCGTCCACCAGCGGGCGGACAGCCTTTGCGCAGGCTTCATGATAGACGGATATACGCACGATGTCGGCGCCCGCCGCCGCCAGAGCGCGGATTTGGGCAAGCGTGGCTTCCACATCCGCCGTATCCGTGTTGGTCATCGACTGCACGCTTACCGGCGCTCCGCCGCCGATGCGCACGCCGCCCACGCTGACCTGCCGTGTCTTCCCTGCCATGATGCATCTTCCTCTCTTGCCGCCTTCGGGTGCGCCGCCCCTGTTTTCCCGTTTTCTGCGGGAGAATCAACCCGTTGATCCGGATGCCGTCCGGAAAACCGGGCGGGCGGCGTCAGCCCCTCACAAAGAAGCTCATGATGTCCTTGTACGTCAAAATCACCATCAGGCCCATCAGCAGGATGAATCCCGCCGCATGGATGGCCCCTTCCAGCTCGCGGCGGACGGGTTTGCGCCTGACCGCCTCCACCAGCAGGAAGAGCAGCCTGCTGCCGTCAAGCCCCGGAATGGGCAGCAGATTCATCACACCCAGGTTGACGCTGATGAGCGCAATCAGCTCCAGGTAGACGTCGAGCCCGCCCACCTGCGTGACCTCCTGGATGACATACACCGTGCCGACGGGGCCCGTCACGTCGCTGACTCCCTCCCCTTTGAAAAGGAGGTTTTTCAGCGTCTCCACGATCAGGCGCACGCTCTCGATGTTATAGCTCACTGAAAAGGGCATGCTCTGCAAAAGCGGCACGCGCACGCGCTCCTGAGCAAACGTAAAGCCCGCGCGATACCGTCCCAGTTCCTCATCGTAGAAGGGCTTGAGCCGGATATCCACTTCCTCGCCGTCCCGCATCACGCGCAGGACGATCTCCTCTCCGCCGGATTCATCAATGGCCTGTGCGATCAGCTGCGTGTCCGTCATGGGTTCTCCGTTGACGCTCAGCAGCTCATCGCCCTGCATCAGCCCGGCGGCCTGCGCGTTTTCCTCCACCTGCGCCACCCGCGGCACCACCGCCGGCAGGCCGATCACGCTCATGTACAGCACAATGACCACAAGCGCAACCAGAAAATTCATCACCGGACCGCTGGCCACGGTGATGGCCCGCTTCCACACCGCCTGCCGGTTAAAAGCACGCGGATCAGGGCTTTCCTCATCTTCCCCATAAAACTGGCAATAGCCGCCAATGGGCAAAAGCCGCAGAGAAAACTGCGTGCCCTTTTTGCTCTTCCACTTAAGCAGGAGCGGCCCCATGCCCATCGCGAATTCCTGCACCCCAATGCCGCACGCGCGCGCCGCCCAGAAGTGGCCCGCTTCGTGTGCGATGATCAGCACACCGAGCAGCAACAATGCCAGAATCACATACATGTAAGCGATACACCTCCGAAAAAAACCATATGCAAAACGGCTTTACCGGCTGAATCGGCCTGTTTCAAGCAACGCATGCGCCTTTTCTCGCGCCAGCCTGTCGCTTTCAAACACCTGCTCAAGCGTTGGGTGAAACGTAACGGGCACAGCCTGCATGGTCTCCTCCACAAGCGGGGCAATCTGCCCGAAGCACATCTTCCCGCTCAGGAACGCGTCAACGGCGATCTCGTTGGCGCCGTTGAGGACGGCGCACAGGGTGCCGCCCGTTTCCAGGGCCTGCCCGGCCAGACGGAGTGCCGGAAAGCGTTCAATGTCCGGCTTTTCAAACGTCAGCGCGTTCAGCTTTTCAAAATCGAGCCTCTCCCCGCCGGTCGCCAGCCTTTCCGGCCAGCTCATGGCATACAGAATCGGC
>DVMG01000135.1 GCA_018715105.1 Candidatus Ventricola intestinavium | reverse complement strand
GTTCTCGGCGGTGTGAGTGCCGGGAACCACAATTTTTCTGTACCGCGGGATTATTGAGCGGTTACGACGTTTCTCCTGTGTGACGGGCAAAATCAAAACAGAAAGCCGCCCGCTTTTTTAAGGGATGGCTTTCTGTTTTGGTTTGCTTTCCGGTTTGTCAGCTGTCAGGGCCGTCTGTTTCCGAAGCTTTCATACCGGTGTTTTTCATTTTATTTCAGAGAGACGATTGTCACCCCTGCCTCACCTTCGCCGTAGCGGCCAAGCCGGAAGCTGCTCACGCAGGGATGGCGGCGCAGACAGTCCTGAATGCCCGCGCGCAGGATCCCGGTTCCAACGCCATGAATGATGCTGACCTCGCTAAGCGAAGAGAGCATCGCATCGTCCAGAAATTTTTTGACTTCATCAAGCGCTTCATCGAGGGAAAGGCCGCGCACATCGAGCTCCTGGCGAACGGGGCGGGCGGTAATATCCACACGGGTTTCGCGCATGGATTTTTTGCGCTCCAGCTTTTTTTGTTCTTTTCTGACCATCTGCTGGGTACGCGTCAACGTGCGCAGGTCGCTCAGCTGTGCGCGCATCTTCATCATGCCAACTTTAAGCTGCACATAGCCTTTGGCATCCGGCGGGGAAATGACGGTGGCATCCACATCCATGGAGGCAATGTGCACCATGTCGCCCGCTTTCACCTCTGCGGGCACCTCGCCGCCTGTTTCTTTCGCATCGGCAAGGGCCTCCTGCGCCTGCTCCATACGCTTTTTGACGCGTTGAATCTCGTGCTCCTGTGCGCCGCCGGCCTTTTTCATGGCCCGCAATTCCGCAATCATCGCTTCGGATTCACGTCTGGCGTTTTCCACGATGCGCTTGGCTTCATCCTTGGCTTTTTTGATGGCCTTGTCGCGCTGATCCTCAAGCTGCTTGCGTTCGGCCTCCGCCTGATTGCGGATTTTTACCATTTCCGCGCGTGCCTCTTCCGCAATCTGCCGCTCCTTCTGCGCCACCTGCCTGTGATATTCCGCATTGGCGATGACATCCTCAAAGCGCACCTGTTCACGCGAAAGCAGATCCCTGGCCCGGCCGATGACCGATTCAGGAAGCCCCAGCCTGCGCGAAATCTCAAACGCATTCGATTTTCCCGGAATGCCGATGGAAAGCCTGTAGGTCGGCCTGAGCGTGGCCACGTCAAACTCGACCGATGCGTTTTCCACCCCTTCGGTTGTCAGCGCATATTCCTTGAGCTCGCTGTAATGCGTGGTAGCCACGGTACGCGTGCGCATGGAAAGCAGCGTGGCGAGGATCGCCTGGGCGAGCGCCGCTCCCTCGGTAGGATCGGTTCCTGCGCCCAGCTCATCAAAGAGAACCAGGGAATCCGGCGTCACGTTTTCAAGGATGGACACAATGTTCGTCATGTGCCCAGAAAAGGTGGAAAGAGATTGCTCGATGGACTGTTCATCCCCGATATCGGCAAACACATCGTCAAACACCGCCAATTCCGTACCATAATCAGCCGGCACCTGCAAACCCGCCTGCGCCATCAGGGTAAACAGACCGGTGGTCTTGAGCGTAACCGTCTTGCCGCCCGTATTGGGCCCGGTGATGATCAGCGTGGTGAAAGCATCACCCAGGCGGATATCCAGGGGCACCACTTTCTCGGCCTCAATCAGCGGATGACGGCCGCGGATGATCCGGATTCGTCCCTCGCCGTTGATTTTCGGCGCACAGGCGTTGAGCTGCCTGGCAAGCGATGCCTTGGCAAACGCAAAGTCGAGCTGCGCAAGGATTGCCAGATTATCCGCCATGGCGTCCGCCTCGGGCGCGATCTGGGCGGAAAGCGCGCGCAGAATGCGGTCAATCTCTGCCTTTTCTGCGGAGATCAGCTGTTTGAGCTCGTTGCCGATTTCCACAACCGCCATGGGCTCCACAAAAACCGTCGCGCCCGTTGACGACTGATCGTGCACGATGCCGGGCACCATGGCGCGGTACTCCTGCCTGACAGGCAGCACATACCGGTCCGCACGCATGGTGATAATGGATTCCTGTAAATATTTTTGAAAATTCGGGCTATGAATCATGCCGTTCAGCCGCTCACGCACGCGCTCATTGCAGGCGCGCATCTTCCTGCGGATGCTGAAAAGTTCCGGGCTTGCGCGATCCGCGATCTCGTCCTCGCTGAGAATGGCGCCGGCAATCGCCTGTTCAATGTCCCGGAACGCCCTCAGCCTGGAAGCGTGGGCCGTCATCAGCGGGGTATCCTCCCTCTCCGTCACCAGCGCGTCACGTGCGGCACGGGATGCACGCAGGCAGGCGCCCACATCCATCAGCGCGCGCGGTGAAAGGGATGAGCCAATCTGCGCCAGATGCAGAGCCGTGCGCACATCGGTAAACGGAAGCATCGGCGTTCCGCCCAGATAAGCAAGCAGGCTCTGGGCCTCCTCCGTCTCCTGCTGCATGCGCCGCACATCTTCTATCCGGCTTGAAGGAACGAGGCGGCGGGCCAGCTCCCGCCCCATATCGGATACACAGGATTGTTCAAGCTGTGCGCGTATCTTATGAAATTCCAGAACGCGCAGGGATCTCTCGGTCATTTAGATGCTCCTCATTCCACACCGCGCAGCAGATGCCCTGCGGTGGCATCGTCGTCGATTCTGTGAAGGGGCCTGCCTGTATCCATCAGGCTGCGGTAGGATGCCACGATTTCCTCCTGCCGCCTGAGAGGCTCCTGTGTGAAAGCGAGGCGCAGGCTGCATCCCAGCCGGGCAATCCGCTCCCCGTGGCGCGCCATATCCGTTACAACACTGTTATACAATCTCAGCACACAGCCGTGCTCCATTCTGATCCGTCGAAGCGGAAAACGATATCCCTTCCTGTCTGTGTAGATATCCGGGCATCCTCCCTGTGCGGCGCAGGCGTTGCAGCTCGCATCCTGCTTTTCATCTCCCGCACGTGTACGGCGCGGGCAATGGCTCAGCAGCATCAACCGGGTTCGCCCGTAAGCCTCAATCTCGTAGTTGCCTCCGGCTTCAAACAGCTGCCCCCATTCCCTGGCGCTCAGTTCACAGGAGGCGGTCAGGCGCCGCGCCCCCAGGGCGGTGTAAAACTTTGCGCAGTCGCCGTTCATCACATTCAGCTCCTGCCCGCCATAAATCGGGACGGGCCATTCACAGCCAAACTGGCCCACATTGCTAAGCACGACGCCGCCGATCCTCCTGGCATGGCGGCAAACAAACGCATGCAGTGCCTCAAGCTCCTGCGTATAGGCAACAGCTGGCATCACCAGGATGGGCTTTTCCTGCGGAGCGTTCGCCATCTCCCCCTCCAGAAAGCCCGGGCGGTAATCCTGCGGCTGCCAGTAAAACACATCCGCACCGGCTGAAAGAAGCGCCCGACAGGCAGAGAGGTCTTCCCCCTGCGCGATCAGCAGACGTTCTGGAGCGGGAAGCACGCAGGGCATGGTTTTGCCCTCCCTTTTCCTGCGTTCAGGCGTTGTTCGCGCCATCCGCATGGCGCCAAGCGCGTCCCGCCGGAGTCCGTTGAGCATGGCCGCCGTCATAAATGCGTTTTCCCCTTTAAGGGAAAACGATTCAATCGAATAAGGCGTGCCGCCGGTTTTGTCGATCTGTCCGCGTGCATAGCCTTCTTCAAGCGCGCGGCGCTCCGCCCGGGCAACCGGCTGATCCCCATAGGCCGTCACGCTGTGCCCCTGCATATCGCACAGGGTGAGCGCAGGCCTTTCGCCCGGGATGGCGCGCAAAACTGCCTTTAATGGAATATGCACATGTTCCTGTGCGATGTATTCGTGAATTTCCCTCATCTGCGCCGCATCCGTCAGACGGTATACACGGTCTCCTGGTCTCGCTTCTGCAGAAGCAATGCGTACCGTGGCCTCTTTTCCCGCACGCGTATCACGGCCGGAATAGGTCAGGTCCGTCTCCTTCCGGCCGCGTATCTGCAGGCCGTCGCCGTCATGCAGATCGCGCTCCAGCAAAACGCTTGCCAGCGGGCCGCGCATCGCCGTCACTTTCCCTACACGGATTCCCTCGTGATTGGGACGCTCCCAGCTCATCAGCGCAGCATGGCTCTTCCCCATCGCATAACCTTCCGTAAAACCGCCGCGGTTAAAAATCTGGCGCAGTGCCTCCTGCACCGCCCGGCTGGGATGATAGGGCACATGCGCCTCGGCCGCGTCAAGCGCCTCCCTGTATGCGCGTGTGACGATCCCCACATACTCCGGCCGCTTCATGCGGCCCTCCAGCTTGAAGGAATAAACGCCGGCATCCCGCAGCTGGGGCAGTCGGTCAAGGAGCATCAGATCCCGGGTGGAGAGCAGATAGCCGCATGTGCCGTCCTGAAGCGTATATGGCAGCCTGCACGGCTGTGCGCATCGTCCGCGATTTCCGCTTCTTCCGCCGATCATGCTGGAAAACAGGCATTGCCCAGATACGGCCACGCAAAGCGCGCCGTGTGCAAACGCCTCCACCTCCACGCCGGTATCGGCCATGCAGCGCAGCTCAGCCAGGCTGCATTCCCTGGCAGGAACGACGCGGGAAAAGCCAAGCTCCTTCATCAGCCGCGCCCCCTGCGCGTTGTTCACGGTCATCTGCGTGCTGGCATGCAGCGTCAGCTCCGGAAAACGCTCCCGTGCAATGCGCACGACCCCCATATCCTGCACGAGCACGGCGTCGGCCCCTATACGGCATAGCAGTTCCAGCACATCACACAGGTCATCGACTTCCGCCTGCTTGACCAGCGTGTTGACGGTCACATAGATCTTCTTTCCCTGCTCATGGGCATATTGAACCGCCTCATTCAGGCCGTCTGCATCAAAATTGCCCGCATAGCTGCGCGCACCGAATGCCGTATAGCCCAGATAAACCGCGTCCGCTCCGCAGGAGATGGCGGCCAACAGGGCATCCCGGTTTCCCGCCGGTGATAGCAACTCCATTCTGTTTCCTCCGTAAAAAGCGGCCGCGCAGGACAACTCCCGGCGCCGCCGCTTACTGTTCTTTCTCCGTCTCGGGCCCGCTCAGCATGGCCAGCTCACGCTTGAGGCGGTTGTTTTCATCCTGCGCGGCAAACAGCTCGCTCCCCAGCGTCATCGCGGCAAGAACGGGCACCATGTTTTCTCCCGCGCGCGTGGTGATGGCCAGTTCATGCATTCTCCGGTCGACATAGCGCGCGATGCGCTGAACCTGCTCGCCGGGCTGATCGGTGAGCAGGGCATAATCATGCCCCATCAGGTGAATAATCACCCGGCTTTTTTTGACGGACGGCATGGCATCAGCCCCTGCCCCGGATCTTCTCGGCCACGTAGTTTACGCCATGCGTATCCACGCGCACCGATTTCATCCGCTGGGCCACCTTGGGTTTATCCATCGCGTTGCGCGGCACGCTTACAATCTCATCCGCCGTCTGCATCCCTTCCGTGACCTTGCCGAATGCGGCATACTGGCCATCCAGGTGCGGCGCATCCTCCACCATGATGAAAAACTGCGATCCGGCGGAATTGGGCATCATGCTGCGCGCCATGGAGAGCACGCCGCGCGTATGCCTGAGCGGGTTTTGAAAGCCGTTGCCCGCAAACTCTCCGCGGATGCTGTAACCCGGGCCGCCTGTGCCCTGTCCAAGCGGATCGCCGCCCTGAATCATAAAACCGGGGATCACACGGTGAAAAATCACCCCATCATAGAATCCGCTGTTGGCCAGCTCCACAAAATTGGCCACGCTGTTCGG
>DVMG01000134.1 GCA_018715105.1 Candidatus Ventricola intestinavium | reverse complement strand
TTCTTCTAAAGTTCCAAAAACCGCCGCTCCTCTTGAAAGAGGATCAGTCCCCTTCGATCATCCGGTATCCCACGCCGACCTCGGTGAAGATATACTGCGGCTCTGCGGGATTCTTTTCAATCTTGCGGCGGATGTTTGCCATATTCACCCGCAGGATCTGGTTGTCATAGGCCTTGTTGGGCCCCCAGATCTCGCGGATCAGGTAATCATAGGTCAGCACCCGGCCCGCATACCGCCCCAGCAGGGCGACGAGCTTGAACTCGTTCTGCGTCAGATTAGCATCCCGCCCGTCGATATAGACACGGTATTTGTCATAATCGATGACCAGGCCGCGGGCGGTAAAACGGTTTTCCTTGGCGATGCTGGCGTTGCCGTTTGTCATGCGCGTATGGCGGATTGCCGTGCGCAGGCGTGCCAGCAGCTCGGATGTGCCAAACGGCTTGGTGATATAGTCATCCGCGCCCGCGTCCAGAGCGCGCACCTTCTCCCGCTCATCGGTCCGGGCCGAAACCACCACCACCGGCATCAGCGACCAGCGGCGCAGATCGGCCAGAACCTCCAGACCATCCATATCCGGCAGGCCCAAATCAAGGATCACCACATCCGGGCAGTGAGACGCCGCGATGCTGACCGCTTCATGGCCTGTGTGAACGATGATCGTTTCATAGCCGTTTGCTTCCAGGACGCGCCGCATAAACGTGCAGATCGCGCGGTCATCCTCAATAATGAGCACCTTCCCTCTGACAGCCATTGTTAAGCCTCCTCCATTGGCAATCTGAATGTGACGCAGGCGCCGCCCTCCGGGCGGTTTTCCGCCGACATATCGCCTCCATGCGCCCTGACAATGCTCTTGCATGCCGAAAGCCCGATTCCCAAGCTGCGCCGCCCGTCGCCGGTCATCTCGTTGGCATGCGGAAACAGCCCGTCAAAGAGCCGCGGAAGCATCGCTTCGTCAATCCCGTTTCCGTTGTCAAGCACACTGAAACACGCCATTCCATCCTGCTCGCCGATGCGCAGCTCGATCTCCGTTGCCGTGCCGGCATGCTGAACGACGTTCTCCATCAGATTGATGAGCACCTGTTCAATCAGCGTCGAATCCATGGGCACCATCATCAATTCGGATGGCACGCGAACCCGGACGGGAAGGCTCGAAGAACTCTTCCTGAATTTGCTGACCGCCTCGGCGGCAATCTCCTCTACGGCTTCAGGCGTCTTTTTAATCCGCACGGCGCCGTCATGGATGCGCGTGACGGAGAGAATGTTTTCCACCATCCGCACAAGCCACTGCGCCTCTTCGCGCACATGGCCAATCAGATCCTTTTTGACATCGTCGCTGAGCACATCATAATTTTCAAGCACCGCTGACGAAGACCCGATGATGGAGGTCAGCGGTGTGCGCAGATCGTGCGACACAGAGCGCAAAAGATTGGCCTTCATTTTTTCCTTTTCCGCCTCCGCCTGAACGCGGCTCTGGCGTTTGGTCTGATCCGTCAGCATGCCTACGACCAGAGAAACCGTAAACATGGTCAAAAATGTAAAGGGATACCCCGTAATCGTGAAATTAAAGGCAAAATAGGGATAAGCAAACACATAATTGACGCTGAAAACCGACAGAATGCTCGCTATCAGGCTGTAAAAATAGCCGTCCGTAAACCTGGCGATCACCAACACCGCGAGCACAAAAACCATAGGCGCCGCGTCTTCGCTGTCCCCCATCAGGTTAAGCAGCCCGCAGACAACCGATGCGCTTATCAGTGAAACGGCTGTAATGCCCACATCATGGAGGATTTCCTTTCGGGTCTGCTTGACAGGGGTTAAAACGCGAAGGCAGGAGGCGCCTATTCTTTTTATAACATATCTCATACCGCAGCAAAAGAGCCTTCCTTCCGTTTATATTAAGTTATTATAGCACATAAATGTGCAAATAATGCGTTAAGGCTTGAACTTATCCATTCAGCATAATAAGTAAAAAATAATTCTATGCATCCTGCTTACGAGCACGGAAACACTCCCCTTCTGAGCACCCTTTTATTCCGCGTTTACACGCTTCTTTTTCATTTCCGGCGGCACATGGGGCGCGCTGCATGCGGGCCTGTGCATCCCTGCCCATGAAATTGGGCACAAAGCGCGGATCAAATCACCGATCTCCTGTTGCAAAAGACCGGAGTTTGGGCTATAATTTTTTCGATATGATGGGGTACAGGGCTTGCCGTGACAGTCTTTTTGAGGCAGGCAGAAAGGAAGGTAGACCGTGATCGATATCAATTTGATTCGCAAGACGCCCGACGTCGTGCGTGAAAACATCAAACGCAAATTTCAGGACAGCAAACTGCCTCTTGTCGACGAGGTCATCGAGCTGGACCGCAAAAATCGTGAAGCCATGCAGCAGGCCGATTCCCTGCGCAATCAGCGCAAGGTGATCTCCAAGGAGATCGGCGGCCTGATGAAGCAGGGCAAAACGCAGGAGGCGGAGGCGGCCAAGGCAAAGGTCGCGCAGATTGCGCAGGAGCTGCTCCGGCTTGAGGCGCTTGAAGAGGAGTATGCCGGTGAAATCCGCCGCCGCATGCAGGTGATTCCGCAGATCATCGATCCCAGCGTGCCCATTGGCCGGGATGATTCGGAAAATGTGGAGATCGAGCGTTTCGGCGAGCCGGTTGTGCCGGATTTTGAGATTCCCTATCATGTGGACATCATGGAAAGGCTCAACGGCATTGATATCGATTCTGCACGCCGCACATCCGGAAACGGTTTTTATTACCTCAAGGGGGATATTGCCCGGCTGCACAGCGCCTGCCTGTCCTACGCGCGCGATTTTATGATCGACCGCGGATTTACCTACTGCATTCCTCCGTACATGATCCGCTCAAGCGTGGTTACCGGCGTCATGAGCTTTGCCGAGATGGAAAACATGATGTACAAGATCGAGGGGGAAGATCTGTATCTGATCGGCACAAGCGAGCACTCGATGATCGGCAAATTCATCGATACCATCCTCACCGAGGACGAGCTTCCGCAGACGCTGACCAGCTACTCCCCCTGCTTCCGCAAGGAAGTCGGCGCGCATGGCATCGAAGAGCGCGGCGTTTACCGCATTCATCAGTTTGAAAAGCAGGAGATGATTGTCGTCTGCAAACCGGAGGATTCGATGATGTGGTATAACCGCCTCTGGCAGAACACGGTTGACTACTTCCGCTCGCTGGATATTCCCGTCCGCACGCTGGAATGCTGCTCGGGCGACCTGGCCGATCTCAAAGTGAAAAGCTGCGATGTAGAAGCCTGGAGCCCGCGCCAAAAGAAATATTTTGAAGTGGGCAGTTGCTCCACACTGGGGGACGCGCAGGCCCGCCGCCTGGGGATCCGTGTCAAGGGAAAGGACGGAAACAAGTATTTTGCTCATACGCTCAACAACACCTGCGTCGCGCCGCCGCGCATGCTCATCGCCTTCCTTGAAAACAACCTGAATGCGGATGGTTCCGTGCGCATTCCCGAGCCTCTTCGCCCCTATATGGGCGGCAAGGCCGTCATCCGCTGAGCGGATTAGGCGGATTCCCCTTTGCTTCATGAGAAACGGGTTGTGAATTTCCGCATGTAACTCCTCCAAAGTGCCAGACCGATACGCGGGGGGGGGGGAAAAAATGGCGCAGCCAAAAAGGCTTGTTGTCTGCAAATAGCAGGCAGCAAGCCTTTTCGTTTTGCCTTCATCCGGCGGTTGCTGCGCCGCCCAGAGAATCGATTCTTCCGGTTTGAAAGATTCCATAGAGTTAAAAAGCCTGAAGGGAGAGCCGCTCACTCCTGAGCAAACCAAAGCGGCTCTCCGTCGCCGCACTGCAGAGCCCTTCTCGCCGGAAAGCGTATGGGGACATTTAAGGCTCGCTTTCGTCTTCCAAAGCAAGCGCGTCGCCGTAGTATTCGCCCAGCGCGATGATTCGCAAAGCCGAAAACTCCTCCAGCGTCAGGTCATTTTCCATGATATAAGCCGCAGCCTCCGGCCCCACATAGCGCAAATGCCAGGGCTCATAACGAACCCCTGTGATGTCGGTTTTGTCCTCAGGATAGCGAATGATAAAGCCAAACCGCGCGCAGTTTTCTCTGAGCCAGATTCCCTCGGGTGTCTCGCCAAATTCCGTTTGAAACAGATCGGCATACTCTGCGCTGACCACATCCGCGGCCAGGCCCATCTGGTGTTCGGAGGCGCCTGCCATTTGTGAATATCCATCATCGTATCCCATGCGCTTAACTCGATTGTAGTAGATGACCTCCTGATTGCGATACCTGCGGTATGAAGACCCGACATACAGCTCCATGCCCTCGGCAGCCGCGGCTTTGAATAGTTCCTCCAGCGCGGCGTTGGCCACCGGACGAAGTTGATGCGAGCCTTTTGTCACAGGCAGGGTCACGTTCTCCAATTTGTACATGTCAATGGTTTGATCCGGGTAATCCTTGTCGAGCAGGTTATCCCGGTTCACCAGGCGCAGCACGTCCAGCGGATCTTCCAGAATCGCGATGTCGATGGGCAATGGGCTGCTCTGCGATAGGGTGCGCACCGGCATCCCGGAGATCATAAAAATCACGGCAACCATCCAGAGCACAGTCTGTGTTTTACAGCTGAATTTCATCGTGTTGATCCTTTCGAATGAAGCAAAACCATTCTGAAAGCGGATGTAAGAGAGAGTTTAAGGGGGCTCTGCAAGCAAAAGGGGTCCTGTTTCAGAAGGACAGCCGATACCGGATCACATGTTGACGGCGATACCGCCAAAGTCCTCCGTATCGGAGTTCATGGGAAATCTGCTTGGCATGAAGGGCGTATACCCCCCTGAGCGAGCCGCCCGTTTTACAGGTAGGCTGGGAGCGATTACATCCAAAATTCCCCGGTATGGCAGCGGCCACACCGGGGAACCTCCTGGTATTCTGTTTCGGATTACACACCAAAATGCGCGTTGAGCAGCTCAACCGTCTTTTTCGCAGTATCCGCCGCCAGGCAGGCGCAACGGTTAATGCGGTCCGGATCGCTCATGCTGGTGATGCCGGTCGCGGCAAAGAACTGGCCCAGGGAGTCAATGCAGTTGACGGAACCGGGCACAACGGAAGCAATCGCCGGCGTGCCGCCCGCATAGGTGGGCAGCTCGCTCTCCCTGTACCACTTCATGAGCTCGGCAAGAATGGCCTTGGAATCGTCCGAGCTGCACACCAGTCCGATGGCTGCAGCGGCGCCGCCCAGGCAGCCGCACAGCGAGTTGGCGCCATAGCCAGCCGCGCCATTCTGGAACATCTGCACCGGAATGC
>DVMG01000020.1 GCA_018715105.1 Candidatus Ventricola intestinavium | reverse complement strand
CGTCCTCTTCCTCGGAAAAGACAACCTCTTCCAGGTCGCTGACATCGCTGTCGATCTCCTCCACATACTGAGAGATCTCATCAAGGCGCTCCTGCGTCTCCTCGCTCTGCCTGGCAAAGGCCTCCAGGGTGTCGATCATGGCCAGCATCAGCTTGCCCTGCTCGCTGGACGCATTGATGCCAAGCCCTTCCGCAAGCCCCTTGAGATATGAAACTTTTTCGCCCATCTTATTCATGCTCAGGCCGCCTTTCTATGCAGTTTGTTGACATAAGCATCGCTTTCATTGATGACAGGCGTTGCTTTTTTCATGGATTATAGGAATCTTTTTCTCCCCTTCGTTCGAAAGGGAAAAAGCGTTTTGCCGACGGTCTGCCAGGATCCCTGCATCACGCGCGGGACATATAGGAACCATCGCGGGTATCCACGCGGATCTTATCCCCGATGTTGACAAACAGCGGCACCGCGATCTGATAGCCCGTCTCCAGCGTGGCCGGCTTTGTGGTGTTGCTGGTGGTGTCGCCTTTAAAGCCCGGCTCGGTCTGCGTCACTTCCAGCACGACGAAGTTCGGCGCTTCCACGGAAAAAGCCTTCCCCTTGAAAAAGCGCACCGTGGCCATGGTTTCTTCCTTCATGAAGCGGATCGCATCCTCGACCTGATCCAGCGTCAGCGGAATCTGCTCGAACGTTTCCTGATCCATAAAGTAGTAAAATTCGCCGTCGTTATAGACGTACTGCATTTCCTTGGTCTCAATGGTGGCGCGCGGCTGCTTGTCCGTCGGGTTAAAAGAACGCTCAACGACAGCGCCGGTCATGACGTTTTTGAGCTTGGTGCGCACGAACGCGGCTCCCTTGCCCGGCTTGACATGCTGGAAATCGACGATGGTCCAGACGCCGCCCTCCCACTCGATCGTCACGCCCTTACGGAAATCGCCTGCTGTAATCATGTGGATCCCTCCATACTGCTGTTTATCGGATACATCTTGGCGCAGGAATCCCGCCGGAATCAGCGGCCCCCGCTCAGCAATGTGCATTCGCGCTCCAATTTTACCATGCTTTTGCTCAAAGATCAAGTATTTTCATCCTGTCCGCGTTCACCGGCGCAAAAAATGCGCGGACCGGCCGCTTCACATACCCCGGGGCTCTTTCTCCACGCGGAACGCGTAAATGGTCGTCGTATCATAGGTTTCATCCGGCCGAAGCACGACGCGGCCCGCGAAATGCGGCTGATTGGGCGAATCGGGGAAATGCTGCGTCTCCAGGCACAGGCCGCTGTAGCGCCCGTAGTGCATGCCGCCCTTGCCGCCGGCAAAATCCGTCATGCAGGCCGTGTAAAGCTGCACGCCCGGCTGATCGGTGATCGTCTCCATCACCCGGCCGCTCTGAGGATGGCAAAGCCGGGCCGCCAGGCCCATGGCCTCTCCTTTCCGGAGCACAAAGTTGTGATCATACCCGCCGGCCAGGCGCATCTGCTCACAGGTATCGGCAGCGCGAAGCCCATCGCCCAGCAATAGCCCGCCGCGCATGTCAAAAGGCGTGCCGGATACCGGCATATACGCGCCGGTGGGAATCAGCCCCTGCGCAACAGGGGTGATCACATCCGCGTAAACCGTCAGCTCATGGTCGCAGATGGTTCCATGATCCTGGCCGGCCAGATTGAAATAGGTGTGATTGGTCAGGTTGCACAGCGTGGGCCGGTCCGTGACCGCCTGGTAACGGATGGACAGATTGCACGCATCGTCCCACGTAAAGGTCACGCTCACATCGAGCGTTCCGGGATAGCCCTCCTCCCCATCGGGGCTGACACGGTGCATGCGCAGGCTGTCCTGCCCGTTTCCGGGCAAAGCCTCAGCCGTCCACATCCTTCGGCTGAAGCCGTCAAAGCCGCCGTGCAGATGGTTCTTTCCGTTGTTGAGGCCCAGCTGATAGACGCGGCCATCCAGCGTAAAGCGTCCGTTTGCGATCCGATTGCCGTATCGGCCCACCGTGTCGCCCATGCAGCCATGATCAGCCAGATATCCTTCCAGCGTGTCAAACCCCAGCGCCACGTCCGAAAGGCGTCCCTCCCGGTCGGGCACACAGATCGAGGTGACGATGGCGCCATAGTCCATCACGCTGACCGACGCCCCGCCGGCATTGACAAGGGTATACAGCGTAACGGCGTGCCCATCGGGCGTGCAGGAAAACGGTTTTGTCATCACAGACATGTGCATGATCCTCCTTCGCGAAGTAACGGCATTTCCAAAGCGCAGGGACACGGCCCCGCATCAGCATCCCGACGCGCCCGCCCTGTACGGTTTGCCGTGCTGTGCGTGTCAAAAAGTCCGTCATACGGACATTATTATAGCGAAAAACAGGGGAGGACGCAAGAAGGTTGGCCCGTTTTACCCGCCCTGTGCCTTTCTGCCTCTTCCGGCCAGCATGGCCAGGAAGCCGATGAGCGCAAGCAGCACCGCCGTCCAGCACAGGGCCCCTGCTGGGGACTGGATGGGCAGTGTCCACGGGGGAAGGCCCGCGCGCGCCAGCTGGGGAACGATGCCCCGGCCCGCGAGCGTAAACAGCGCCAGATTGCCCGATACCAGCGCAAAGAGCGACATGCCGCCCAGCCGCGCCAGCAGAGCGAGCACGGGCCGGGCCGCCCGCTGAAGCGGCGTTTTCTCCAGGGAACACAGCGCCTGGCTCAGAAGCACAAGCCCGGCCACGGCGAGGGCCGGCAAAGCGATCCACGCCCAGTGCGGCGGAAACCGGCTGGGCAGCGCCCCGCGGTAAAGAGCCCTTAAACTCCCCGCCGCCGTGCAAACCGCGGCGAGCGCCGCCATGCGCCCGCGCACGCGGGTATCCGCCTGCGCAAAGACCAGGCCCGCCAGGAAATAGGGCATATACTGCACCACCGGAAAATACGAGTAGGCCGTGCCGCCGATCAGCAGCGAAAGACGGACGGATCCCACCCGCTCATACGGGATCAGACAGGCCGCCAGGCACAGGGCTCCGGCGGCAAGCGCCGCGCGCGGGCGGGCGGCGAGGCGGGCAAACAGGCCAAACCCCGCCGCCAGCAGCAGGCTGTAAATCGCAAATGCGATCAAAAACTCCGACCATCCCGGAATATCGGTCAGCAGCAGCACACGGCGCACGGCGGCCGGCGACAGCGCACGATTCTCCCGGAGCACACGGTACCCGATTCCGGAGAGCGCAAACGCGCCATACGCACGCAGCGCCGTACGCAGCATCCCCGGCAGAGCCGCCGCATAGGGCCTGCGCAGATAGGCCAGCGCCGCCGTCATGCCGAAATAGAAGACGAACGATGGAAACACAAGCAGGTTGATCCCGTCAATCAGCCGCTGAACCATGGGGAAGAGCTGCGCATCCCCGAAAAACTGCAGCACATGGCCGTATGTCATGGCCACGACGAGCAGCCCGCGCCCCACATCCACATGCTTTTCTCTCACGACCGGTTCCTCTCCTCCCGTTTGTTTCTCCTTTCGGATCCGCTCCTCTTTCGGATCCGCCCCGCATCCTTTTCTCCTCGCCTTTCCGTATTTTGTCTTTTCACCGCATTCGGGTTATCCACCGCGCCCTGCTCCCCGCGGCAAAAGGCCCGCGCACGGAATGCGTGGGCCCGGTTTTGTTGACATAAGCGCCGCTTTCATTCATGCATACGTTTCTTTTCCCCATGATTGCGGGAATCTTTTTCTCTCTTCGGGGAAGAAAAGCGTTTCCCCGGCGGCCTGAGGCCCACGCTGGAATGCGTGGGCCCTTTTGCGGGCAAGCGTGCTCACCCTTTGACGCCCGCCTGCACCGAAATGCCCTGCAGGAAGTATTTCTGTGCGAACAGATACAGCAGGAAAGGCGGGATCATGGACACCATGCAGGAGGCGATCATGTGCGCCCAGCGCTGTTCATACTGCCCCATCAGCAGGCGCAGGCCGACGGTGAGCGTCTGGTTATTGACATCCGTCAGCACAATGCGCGGCCAGAGATAATCGTTCCATGCGCCGTTGAAAGCGAACAGGCCCACCACGATCATCACCGGCGCGATGGACGGCAGGATGATCTTGCTGTATACCTGAAAGCTGCTCGCCCCATCGATGGTGGCGGCTTCGTCCAGGTCTTTGGGAATGCTCTTCATGAAATTGCGGATCAGGAAGATGTTGAACACACCCGCCAGACCGGGCCAGATCAGCGCCTGAATGTTGTTCACCCATCCCAGCGCGTTGGCAATGCGGAACTGCGGAAGCACGGAAACCACATTGGGGAACATGCTGATATACATGAGCGTCCAGAAGATTTTATCCCCGCCCTTAAAATGGAGCCGCTCATATGCATAAGCGGAAAGCGAGGTGACGATCACGACGCCCACCGTCTGGCTGATGGAGACGATGAACGAATTGCGGAACATCACGCCGATGTTCGACGTGGTGTTGACATTTTCACCGCCGACAAAGAGCTCGATATAGTTTTCAAGCGTCCATTCGCGCGGGAAAAGCCGCGTCAGATAGTCAAGCGGCCCCTTGATGTTGGCAAACGATGTGATAAAGTCCGCATCATGCTTAAACGAGTTGAGGATCAGCCAGAGCACCGGCACCAGCCACACGATGCCCAGGAGGAAAAGGAACGCAAACGCGATGCGCCTGTTGATCTTACTTTCTGCCATTTGCTATTCCTCCCCTCAGTCGCGGTTGTTGCGGACCATGACGCGCATCTGCACAAACGAGACCGCCATGATGCACAGGCCCAGGATGACCGCCATGGCGGAGGCCATGCCCGCCACCTGGTTTTTGACGGAATTCTCGTAAATATACTGGAGCAGAACGGCGTTGGCCTCCTGGTTGGTAAAGCCAAAGAGAATATCCGGCTGCCCGTAGATGTTGAACTGGGCCACCACCGTGGTGATAAAGGTGTACATCAGCGGGTAGCGCATGTTCGGCAGCGTGATGCTGAAAAATTTCTGCCAGGTGCCGGCGCCGTCCACCTCGGCTGCCTCATACTGATCGCGCGGGATGGAAGCCAAGGCGCTCTGATAGATGACCATCGTGCCGCCCGTGCACCACCATACGGTGACGACCACCACGACGATCCACGAATAGGGCGGCCTGAACCAGTTGGCCGTGGAGCCGAAGAAATTATTCAGGATACCGTAATCGGGGTTGAACACATAGCGCCATGTCAGCGTAACCGTGGTGATGGACATCAGGCTGGGCAGGTAATACAGCGCCTGATAAAACTTGTTGCCGCGCGGCCGCGACTGCAGCGCGCAGGCCAGCGACAGCGGCACGAGAATGCAGAACGGCACGCTGTAAATGACAAACTTGATCGTGTTGAAAAGGCCGTTGCGCAGCTGCCGGTAATACGTATTGGAAGAATCAAACAGCATGGTCCTGAAATTGTCAAGGCCAATGAATACCGGCTCGTTGAATAGATCCCATTTGGTAAACGCCGCGTATACGCCGTAAATGGCCGGCGTCACAAAGAAAAGGATGAAGAAAAACAGATGCGGCCCAATGTAGGCATAGGGCAGCAGGTCGCGCTTGAGCGCGCGGCGGTTGGAGGCCGAGCCGAGCGCGGGCATGGCCAGCAGCGTGGCCAGCGCCATGCTGGCCAGCGCCAGATACATGGCGGGATGATACGAAACGTAGATGCGTTCCACATCGCGCTTGCGGAAGCTGACGTCCATGGCGTCAAGCGCGTCGCTCAGCGGAGTATACAGCGCGGAGTTGAGCCGTTCCCTGGCAAAAAACACCATGAACAGCGCAAACGTCACCGTCGATATGCCGGCAAAGAGCATGCCCACGTTCCGCTCCCCCTGGATGAGGGCGATAAACGCGGCTATCATCGCGCACAGCGAAAGCGGGAGCAGCAGGGTGCTGGCGCTGGACAGGGAGAACAGCACCGCCGGCATGGACATGTCAATGCTCGCCGTCGTCTCCTTGACCGTTGTCGTCGCCGTTACGCCGGAAAGGCAGAATAAAATGAGAAAGGCCAGCGCAAGCAGCGCCGCCACACGGGAACGTGTCATTCCGGCACCTCTTTTCTCAGAGATTTACGAAAACCTTAACCTGTTCAAGTCTTTACCAGGATCCTTCCCGCCGGTTGTGTGTTCCTGGATGAAAGGCATCCGGTAAACGCCCGCCTGGGCACGGAGGCAGGGGGATCGCTCCCCCTGCCCCGCTCTGTGCATTTGAGGCGCCTTTGATTACTGGGCGGCAATCGCGTCGTTGATTTCCTGCTCCACCTGGGCAAGCGCATCGTCGATGCTCATCACATCCACAAAGTCCCAGCCCACGCGGCTGAACGCGGTGTCAAACAGGCCCCAGTACTGATAGAAGTAGATCGCCAGCTCGTCCACGCGCTCCGGATCGGCCAGGAACGCCTGCGGCATATCCTTGAACTCCTCCACCTCATTGATGGAAACGTGCGCCGGGCACTGGCCCGCATCGCGCGCCCAGGTCAGGGAGTTTTCGCCCATCCAGTTGACGAACTTGGCAACCGCCTGATCCTCTTCCAGCGTGCGCTCATCGTCAGCGAACTGCACGAAGTTATGGGAAGAGGTCCAGCTCTTGCAGGTTTCGGGGCTGTAGCACACGCCCGGCAGCATGCCGAAGTTGATGCCCGCATCCACCACGGCGGCCTTCATCCAGATGCCCTCTGTCCACACCAGCAGCTCTCCGCCGTAGAACTTGGAGGAGTAATCGATGTTCTTCTCGGTGGTAT
>DVMG01000133.1 GCA_018715105.1 Candidatus Ventricola intestinavium | reverse complement strand
GGTTATCCGGATGTATGCTAATCTGATCAAAAAATTCTATTGAAATACGGCATCGCTCCCGGCATGTGGGCGGCAAAGGGGAAGGATGAAAAACAGATGCAAAAGACAGATCCACGTTATCAGGCATACGTCCGGGTTTTGAAAAACCACCTGCGCGCGGCGATGGGCTGCACAGAGCCCATCGCCATCGCCTATGCCGCCGCACTGGCCAGAGAAACGCTGGGATGCCTCCCTGAACGGGTGGAGGTGCTGGTCAGCGGAAACATTATTAAAAATGCGAAGGCTGTGACCGTGCCCAACACAAATGGAAAAAAGGGGATTGACGCCGCCTGCGCGGCAGGGCTTGTCGCCGGGGACGCGCAGCGCGAACTCCAGGTGATTTCGTCCGTGAACCCGGAAAAAATCGGGGAGATCGACGCCTGCCTTCGCCGGGGAATCATCACGGTGGGGCTCAAACCGGATGCACGGCTCTTTGATATTCTCGTGCGCGTCTGGGGAGAGGGGCATGAGGCGCATGTGCGAATTGCCGACCGGCATACCAACGTGGTGGAGATCGGGCGGGATGACGAACAGCTGCTGCATGTGGAGCTCAGGGGAGAGACCCTGGACGAGGATCCCGATGAGGAACTGCTGACCATCGAGGGCATTGTCGACTTTGCAGACACCTGCGACCTTGCGGATGTGCAGGCGCTGCTGGGCCGCCAGATTGCCTGCAACACAGCCATTGCACAGGAGGGAATGGCTGGCGAATGGGGGGCGAGCATCGGCAGGGTGCTGCTTGACAGCTATGGAAGCGATGTGCGCGTGCGCGCATGCGCCTATGCGGCGGCCGGATCGGACGCGCGCATGTCCGGATGTGAGATGCCGGTTGTCATCAATTCCGGAAGCGGAAATCAGGGTATCACGGTGTCCGTTCCCGTGATCGAATACGCGAGGGAAAAAGGGGTTTCCGACGAGCAACTCTACCGTGCGCTTGTGATCAGCAACCTGGTCGCTATCCGGGAAAAATCCACCATCGGCTGCCTGTCGGCCTACTGCGGGGCGATCAGCGCGGGATGCGCCAGCGGTGCGGCCATCGCTTATCTGGACGGGGGAGATCTGGATCTCATCAATCACACGATTGTCAACGGGCTGGCCATTCTTTCCGGAACGATCTGCGATGGAGCCAAGCCCTCCTGCGCGGCGAAGATTGCCAGCGCCGTGCATGCGGCGCTGATGGGCTATCAGATGGCGCGGGCCGGGAAGGAATTCCGCAGCGGAGAGGGAATTGTAAAAAAGGGCGTGGAGAACACAATCGCCAGCGTGGGCCGGCTGGGCAAGGACGGCATGCGCCAGACCGATGAGGAGATCCTGCGCATCATGATCGAGTGAATCGCGGCGCAGGGGGAGAAGCGGAGCCGGGAAGCCCCGGCCGCCGGAACGAAAGGAAGAATTCAATGAAGGTTTTGGATCTGGATATGGACTTTTTCCTGACGGGGCCCTGCCCGCTGGCAGCGCCCGGTGAGCGTCCCGATCCCTCCTGCGCCGCGCCTTACAGCGATGAAAAGGTGATCGACTTCCTGGAGAGGCAGTGTGGGCTGAGCCGCAGCCATCCCCTGCCGGGCGCGATCTTTGACACACACGATAAGGCGCTTGACTTCTGGCGCGCGCGCATGCAGGAGGGCCTGCTCAGCGCTCCGTTCGACGTGGTGCATGTGGACACGCATTCCGATCTGGCATTTGGCCCGCCGGGCACGGATTTTGTGCTCAGAGCGGTGCTTTCGCGCAGGCCGGATGCACGCCCCACGATTGAAAACTACCGCGTGGGCAGAAAGCTTGATGAGGCTAACTATCTGCTCTTTGCGCTCGCTTTCCGCTGGATCCGCCGGCTTGTGTATGTGCGCAATCCGCGTTCCAGGCAGGATGTCCCCGGATGGATCCTGGACGGGGAGGGAAGCATCCTGCTGCGCAGCGACGTTTCCGCGCTGATGGAAAAGGCCAATGGCCGCGAACCCGCCATCCCTTTTGAGGTCTATGACGACTATACGGTCTTTTGCGAGACCGGTTATGATTTTGTGACCATGGCGCAGTCCCCGCGTTACGCACCGGCGGCGGCGGACCGGATCATGGACCTGCTCAGGCCCTATATTCGCGAGATGTGACCTGCCGCGCGCAAATTCTCCCATATCTTTGTAAATTTGCATTTTTATGATTCTAAATCGCGCATCCCCGCATATACATGAAAATGTGCCGAACGCACAGGGCTGTTCAGGCGCGGAATAATGTGATATAATGCGCGTAAGATGGATAGATCTATCACGTAAGGATCATATGCGCAAAGACACGGGAGGGGTTTTTCATGGAGACGGTTCGCGTCGTCGTGGCGGATGACAATCTGCAGCTTCGGGACATGGTGACGGAATATCTGCAGGAACAGAGCGGCATTGAGGTGGTCGGCGCGGCGGCCAACGGCGTAGAGGCCCTGCAGCTTGTGCAGGAACGGGAGCCGGATGTGCTCATCTGTGACATGATCATGCCGCAGATGGACGGATATGCGGTGCTGGAGCGCCTGCAGGCCATGAAGCTGGCCAAACAGCCGGGCGTTATTGCGTTGACCGCGCTGGGACGGGATGATTTTATCTCCCGCGCGATCAACCTGGGCGTGAATTATTACATGGTCAAACCGTTTGACTTCATGATGCTGGCCCAGCGCGTGTATGAAGCGGCGGGGGAGAGCCTCAAGGCCGAGGCCATGGGGGCGCGCATGCTGGGGGAGACGCAGAAGGCCGGGGGCGAGAGCCTGGAAGAGCGCATCGCCAACCTGTTTTTGACGGTGGGGATTCCGGCGCACATCAAGGGATATCAATTCCTGCGTGAGGCGGTGCGCATGGTTATCGAGAATCCGGACATGATGAGCCGGATCACCAAGGAACTGTATCCGGGGATTGCGCACCGGTTCGGCACAACGTCAAGCAAAGTGGAGCGCGCCATCCGCCATGCGATTGAGGTGGCGTGGAACCGGGGACGGATCGAAGCGCTCGATGAGGCTTTTGGAAAAAACGTCTGCTCGCTGGAGGATAAACCGACCAACGGTGAGTTTATCGCCCTGGTGGCAGACCGGCTGAGTGTGGAAAGAAGCGCGTGACCCTTTCCTTTTGCGGGAATCCGCTCTTTCCGGAAGACCGAAACCATGGCCTTACCCCACATCGGGGAAGAAGAATCATGGTTGACCCCGAATGCAAACAACCGCGTGCTGCCGAGCAGACGCGGTTTTGTTGTGATGGTGATGAAAATTCTTTTGCGCAGCCTCGGCCCCGGGCTCCGGGCCGCAGGCCATGAATCATCTAAAAATCCCATGCGTCAATTGACAAGCCGTCTTCCATTCCCTATACTATAAGATAGCCACGGAAAATGGTGGAAAACGGCGACGCACGGGGCAGGAAGAGGAAGGGTCACTGGCCGATTCCCAACTCGATGGAAGCGATGGTCATGGTTTCCGGCTCGATGGTGTATACGCAGTAAATATGCTCGTAGCTTCCATAGTTATCGCGCGTCCCGGCCGGATAGGCGGAGGTGGGAGAAAGCAGGGTGACGATGATGTTGCCGCTTTCCACCGTCACCAGGCCCCGAGGCGGCAAAACGGTCATCACGCCGTTCTGGTTTTCAAAATAGTCCGCGCAGTAGAGGATCTGCTCGTCCTCGCTGGGCTGCAGCCCTGTATAGGTGGTGGGGAAATGCTCAAGCAGCGTGTCCAGCGTATCGCCCACCGACACGCCGCGCGGGCCATCGCTCACGCTCATGCGCCCCTGATTGCGCATCTGCGTGAGCTGATCGGCGGTCAGGTCGCTGACGGAAAAGGGCTCCTTGGCGTCGTAAGGCAGGGCGGTGGCCACCGGTGCGGAAACGGGAGCATCAGCGCCGCCGATATCAAACACGATCAGGCAGACCACAAGGCTCAGCAACACGGCGCCCACGCCGCCGCCGATGCACAGCGCGGTGATTCGGCGCTGTCGCTGCTTCATCAAAATCTCTTTTCTGCGTCTTTGAGCCATATCGCATTAACCTCCTCTGCCCATGGGGCGGAACCATTATAACACATTTGCCTCCCGTGCGCCACTGCCGGGAGGGGACGAGGTGCGTTTTCATGAGTTATTTTGCGGGGATATCGGATCCGTTGCTGCTGGGCATGGTGGTGCTCTGCCTGCTGCTTGTGATCATCATGCTTTCGGCGCTGCTTCTTTTGCACCGCAGGACGCAGCAGGCCGAGCGGCAGATGCGGGAGATTTCAACCGGTGTGGAAGAACGCCTGACCGCGGCGGATGAGCGCGCCAGGCAGAGCGGTGCGCAGGCGAGCCAGGAGATCAGCGAGGCTCTGCAAAACGCCAATGATTCGATGATGCGCATGATGGGCGAGATGCTGCGCAGCCAGCAGGGGCAGATGGATTCTCTGGGCGGCCAGCTGCGGGCGGCCGGCCGCCAGGAGGAAGAGCGTCTGGAGCGCATGCGCCAGACGGTGGACCGTCGGCTGAACGCCTATGAGGAAAAGCTGGGCGGCGTCACCCGCGCGCTGGATGACAGGCTGGCCGGCAGCGACGACCGGCTGGATCGCATGTGCGTTTCCCTTGAAAACGGCCTGGCGCACATCCGCGAGGAAAACCGCGCCCAGCTTGAGCAGATGCGCCTGACGGTGGATGAAAAGCTGAACGCCACGGTGGATCAGCGGCTGGAGGACTCCTTTGCGGCGGTCACAAGGCGGCTTGAGCAGGTGACGGAAAGCCTGAACGCCATGAAGACCCTTGCCGGCACCGTGGATGAGCTGGGGAAAATCATCGGCGGCGCGCAGCCCTTGGGCATGGTGGGCGAGGCGCAGCTGGGAACCCTGCTTTCCCAGATGCTTGCGCCGCAGCAGTATGCGCAGCACGCCAGCGTGCGCCCGGGCGGAGAACCGGTGGCGGATTACGTGGTTGTCATGCCGGGGCAGGAACACGGGCATACCGTCTATCTGCCCATCGACGCGAGCCTGCCTCTGCGGGAATACCAGGAACTGTGCACGGTGCTTGCCTCCGGCACCCGGGAGCAGGTGGACAGTGCGCGTGGTCTGCTTGAATCCGCCGTGCGCATGCATGCCAGGCGCATGTCGGAAAAGCTGATTGCCCCGCCCTATACGACGGATTATGCGGTGCTCTTTCTTTCCAGCGAGGGGTTGTTTGCAGAGATTCTGCACATCAGCGGCCTGTCCGAGCGCATTCAGCGGGAGAGCCGCATGGTAATCGCCGGGCCGACCACCCTGGCCGCGCTGCTGACAAGCCTGCAGATGGGATTTCGTTCCCTGGCCATCGAGCAGCGTACAGGCGAGATCATGTCGCTGCTGGGGGCGGTGCGGACGGATTTGGCCGGCTTTGCCGCCAGCCTCAGCCGCACGCAGAAGAAGCTGCGCCAGGCCTCTGAGGATCTTGAAAGCGCGCAGAAACACAGTCAGACGATTGCGCGGCGGCTGTCGGACGTGAGCGAGCTCCCGGCGGAGGAAGCGGACAGGCTTCTGGAGGGGGAGAAGGCAGGCGAGGGGCGCTCTTCTCCGTTTGACGAGGAGGAAGATGAGTGGGACTGACGCACGGGAGCCGTGTTTTGCCGCGGTCAGAATAATCAGAATAAAAGGATCGCGGCGCCTTCCCGGATGGGCATGTTTCTGCCGAAGGACGCATGAACAGGAGATGGGCAAAGAGCCGGTTTTCAATCCCCGTTTCGTGAGCTTTCACGCATGAGAACGGGAAGTATATCATGGGGCGGTTCGATCAAACGCAAAGAGGGAGGATCGAGCCGCCTTTTTGATCAGGAGAGACAGAAGAGGGATGGGGATGAATAAGATCGGGCTTCATGTGAAAATCCAGCTTAAAAACGGCGTCAGATCCAGAGCGGTTTTCCTCGCAGGGGCAATCCTGTGGCTGTATTGCTCCATGATTTATATTCAAACATTGCCCGAAAAAGAGCCGCTGTTCATGATTCAGAATGGGTATTATGGTCAGGCCGTTTCCATGCTGGCCTTTATGTATGCAGGCGTCGTTCTGGCTCAATATGAACGAAAGCACCAGGTGGCGCTGGTTTTCGTCCCGGATATCGCATACAGGGCAGAGATGTGCCTGTCAAAGATCCTCCTGCTGCT
>DVMG01000132.1 GCA_018715105.1 Candidatus Ventricola intestinavium | reverse complement strand
AGAAAGATGGCTTCATACCGCTTATCGGCCCGGGGCAAAAAAGGGCGCTGCCGCATCGGGAAAAGCTCCCCTTCTGCGGCAGCGTCCTTTTCTTTATTTTCTGCAAAACCGGTTTCAGCGGTCTGCGCTTGTTACTGGCTGATGAGGGTCATCAGATCGCTGAGCACGCCGGGATGCGTGATCAGGCTCATGGAAATCCCCACACCCTGAGAGAAGACCTCGTTTTTCACGGTCTCCAGCTGCGTCTCGTCCAGCTTCGTCAGATCGATGGCCTGCCCGCCGGTAAAGGCCATTTCCTCCGCCTCGCCGGGCTCAAGCGTGACGCTCATATCCATCTGCGCCAGGCCGTCAGCCTTGAGCGACACAGCCGCATTCAGCGCAAAGCTCTCCCCATCGGTGGTGGTTTCGCCGTCGATCGTTGCGCTCAATGCCTGGGCGCCTGTGCCATTCTCCCGAAGGCTCAGCGAAGCGCTTCCCGTGAAGGACTCGACATCCTCGTTTTCCTCATTCACGCTCACCTCGTAGTCGAGCGCCGAATCCAGGCCAAGGCCGACGGAGGAACCCGTATTCTGATCGACCAAATCGATCGAACCGTTGAGGAAATTGGAATTCACATTGTTCACATCCTCGCCGTCGAGTCTCTTCAGGTCGCCGACGATGTGCTGATTATCAAAAATCTGCAGTTCGCCATGCGCGGTATGCAGGCTCTGCCAGTTGTCATCCGTCTTGAGGGAATAGGTAAACGAGCCCTCATAAGGCAGGTTTTCCGTGAATTGAGGCAGAACGGCGTCAAAACCAACCGTGTTGCCGTAATCATCGTAGCTGACAATCAGGCTGAGCGTGGTATCCAGGCTCTCACTCCAGATCTTGTCAGCGCTCTTAAAGAGCTTCTTAAAGAAGTAAGAGACATCGTCATATTCGCACAGGGAGCCATCCGGCTCGTTGACAATGTAGTAGGAAGGCTCCACCCAGTCAAGCGCCGGATCAATGGTCTCCTCCGTCAGCAGGGCATCCACAACCGTGCGCACCTGCGCGCGCGTCACGCCCAGCTCTGCCAGGCAGTCGGCCAGAGCCTGCTGGAAATCCCCATATTGATCACAGAGGGTCGCCGCGATGTTATACAGCAGCGTGTTGAACTCATTGGCCTGAATGGTGCCGATCATGCGCTGGGCTACACCGTCGCGCGTCTGCGTCGGTTCGATATAGGTGTCGTCAAACACGTACAGCTCTCCGGATCCCCGCTGCGTTTCGGATACCCATCCCAGCAGATGGGAGAAGATCATCACGCTGACGTCGGCAGCGGTCATGCGCAGGCGGTCAAAAGCAGGCAGATCCTTAAACTCCACCCCTTCCTCCACCTGCATGCCCGAGCCGTACATCAGGCTTTCAAGGCTTATGCTTCCCGGCGAGATCGTGCCGGCGGGCAGGGCCAGCACCAGCTTGCCCGTGAGGTTGGTCATCGCCTGCACGGAACCGTCCTCATACACCAGGGCGTTCATGGTCAGCAGCTTCACGCCATCCGTCACAAGCTCGGCGCTGATGCAGGCCGTGCCGACATCATCGTAAAAGGACAGGTTGACCTGACTCTTCCCGATCAGGGATGCGAGCGCACGCACGCGGTCGGAGTTCAGCGCATCTTCCACGTTCAGATCAAATGTCAGGGTCATGTTGACCTGGTTTCCGGCCGCATAGCTGTCGGAAACCACAGTCCGGGTCAGCTCGCCGGCAAAGTAGCTGCTCATGCTCTCCGCTGTGGACAGCGCCGGCACAAGCGCAATCAGCACGCACAGGGTCAGGGAAAGAATTCGTTTTTTCAGAAACATGTTTTTCCTCCTCATCGTATGCTCTCATGCCTTCCGGGAAACCGCCGGACCGCCCCTTTCAGGCCGAACGGCGATTCGGAATGATTTAAAAACAGCTCAGCAGCCGGCAGGAACGGAAGACCGGAAAGCCTGAAAATCCTTTTTAAAACCGTCCGGATTCCTCCGTCTTAAAGGCCGTCTGTAATCTTCTCGCGTGCCGCCTCTCCCAGCTGCGCGTAAAGGCGTGCGCTGAGCGTCTCAACCGCCTGGCGGACGGCCTGGGCAAGCTCCTGCTCTGTGGCTTCCTGCGCATCTCCCGAAACGGGAGCGGGTGCCGGACCGCCTACGGATGCATGCAGCGTCATGCCGCCGGACAGGAAATCATTTTCATCCATGGTCACGCTGAGCGTCGCTTCGTCCGTCAGGGAGAGCGGTTCGCTCTGCTCCTGCGCCGTGGTGATGCGGATGACATTCCGGCTTTCCGCTTCCACCGCATTCAGGCGCTGCATACGCCTGCCGGGTGTCTTATCCTGATGCGTCAGGGTGGCAGTGATGGTGATCTTCTCGCTCAGGTTTTCTTCCTCCACCGTCCAGGCATTGCGCATGCGGACGCTCAAACGGCTGGAAAGGCTGTAGCCATCCAGGCGTCCAGCAGCCTTAAGCGCAGTGGTCACGCTGGTTTCGCCCTCCCTGTCCCTGCGTGTCACCTCGTTTTCACGCAGAGCGCTGTAGGAAAGCTCGATGTAGTTGTCCTCATCGCACGTCAGTGTCAGCTCAAAGGTGTCTTTGGGCGCGCGGCCTGCCGGCTGGCGCAGGAAGCCCTCCACCGTGAAGCTCCTCCCGTCTTCTCCCTCCAGCACGCCTTCAATATCCAGACGGGTCAGCCGCGTGCCATCGTCAGACAGGGTGCGCTCGATCTCAAACGGTTCCGTCACCCGCCATCCAAAGGCAATCTCGTCCCCCGCCCGGAGGGAAGCCAGCCAGGCCTCGACCGACGCAAGCGGCACGCGCTCCAAAATCGCCGTGCCGTCAAGGCTGCGGACAAGCGCCTCCGCCTCGCTGGGCGTGGCCTCTTCCTCTGCCGGGATCCACCCGCTCACGTCAAACAGCCGGCCGTTCAGGGAAAGCCGGGCCTGTCCGTCCGCCCGGGTCAGGGCCGCGTGAAAGAGCATCTCCCCCTCCCGCAGGAGGGACAGCGCATCCGTCATGCCCTGCTCACCACTGCCGCCGTCATAGTGGATCGTCGTTCCCGCCAGCATGCTCTCAAGCACGGACAGATCCCGCGCGTAGAAGGCATCTTCCACGCTGAATTCCGCCTCCACGCTCACCGCTTCACCGCTGCCAACGGCCTGCGCCAGGCGCACAAGCCCCGGCGAAAAGCATTCGTTTGAGGGAACCGTCTGCGCCGCAGCCACACAGGTGAAACATGCGAGTGTCAGGCAGGCCAGCATTCCAATCAGCTTTTTCATGGATTTCCTCCGCAAATTTGCGTCCTTTAATCAGACGGATCAACAGGCCGCTTTCTTCCCAGATTCCGGGAAAAATTTCATTCATCCCTCACGGCGGGCTCATCCTGCCAGACGGCGACCTCCTCAAGCGCATCCTCGTCAAGAACCATGGTGCCCTTTTCGATATCCACCGCCGTGACAACGCGCTTAAGCGCGGGGATCATCATCTCTCCGCGCGGTGTGTCAAACACGTATACGTCGCAGACGGCGTTGGGCTTGAGCACATCGCGCAGGCGGCCGATCCTCGCGCCGCGGCTGCCCACCGCCTCAAGCCCGATCAGCTCACAGACAAAGTTCTCATCTTCCCCCAACGGGATCGCATGCTCCCTGTCCACATAGACGCCACGCCCACGCAGGGCCTCCGCCTGATTGCGGTCGCCGATTCCCTCCAGCTGGAGAAAGGCAAAGCCGCCGCCTGCGCGCCCCTTGAGCACCCGGCGGGGCACATATTCCCCGCCCTCCAGGAGATAGACCGTCTCAAGCCGCGCATAGCGCGCCATATCCTGCGTCATCGCGCGGAGCTTGACCTCCCCGCGGATGCCCTGCGGCTTGACGATTTCCCCGATTTGCAGATACTCCGCCCGCATCCGTTCACCCTCCTGTCACAAATCCTCCACATATGCAGACGCCGCGCATCGCTGCGCGGCATTCGTATGCGTTTGCGCTGCCGCCCGCGGCAGCATGCCGGTTCCGCCTCAAAGAATCTCCACGAAAACAGGCTTTTCATTGCGGGCGGTTGCCGCCTTGACCACAGAACGGATCGCCTTGGCGATGCGGCCCTGTTTGCCGATCACCTTGCCCATGTCCTCCGGCCCGACGCTCAGCTCAATGACGACGGACTCGGGGCCATCCACGGTCTTCACCTTCACCTGTTCGGGATGATCCACAAGCGTCGAGGCAATGTAACGCACCAGTTCTTCCATTGTCAAGCCCTGCCTTTCCGGGCCATGCCCATCCAGAGAGATTACGCGATCGCGCCGGTCTTCTTGAGCAGCGCACGAACCGTATCGGTCGGCTGAGCGCCGTTTTTGATCCACTTCTGCGCCTTCTCCGCGTCGATCTTCAGCTCAACCGGATTGGAAACGGGATTGTAATAGCCGATTTCATCGATGAAGCGGCCATCGCGGGAAGCACGCTCGTCAGCGACGACCACGCGGTAAAACGGCTTCTTCTTCATGCCCATTCTCTTGAGACGAATCTTAACCATGGTGAGTTCCTCCTTGAAATTGGAAACAGTTTTTTATATACCTCAATCCGAAGATTGTCGGCGTCCATTCTTGTCTTTCGCCTGCCCCGGCCGTCACCGGCCCATCGGGAAGCGGAAACGCCCCCGCTTGCCGCGGGACTGATTCGTGACCATTTTCATCTGCTTTTTCATCTCATCAAACTGACGGATGAGGGCGTTGACATCCTGCACGGTGGTGCCGCTGCCCGCCGCAATGCGCCGCCTGCGGCTGGCATTGAGGATTTCGGGATGGCGGCGTTCCCGCGGTGTCATGGAGCGGATGATGGCCTCGGGTTTTTTCATCGCATCGTCGGGAATATCGATATCCCCGATCTGGCTCATGCCGGGCAGCATTTTGAGAATGCCGGAAAGCGGCCCCATCTTTTTGATCTGCTGCATCTGGGTGAGAAAATCATCCAGCGTCAGCTCCGCATTTTTAAGGCGCTTGGCCATGTCCCCGGCCTGGGCCTCATCGATCTCGATGTTCTCCTGCGCTTTTTCAAGGAGCGTCATCACGTCGCCCATGCCCAGAATGCGGGAGGCCATGCGCTCCGGATGGAAGGGCTCGATATCGCCCAGTTTTTCGCCGGTACCCGCAAATTTGATCGGCTTTCCCGTCACCGCGCGCACGCTCAGCGCCGCACCGCCCCGGGTGTCGCCGTCCAGCTTGGTGAGGATCACGCCGGTGATTTCCAGCTTGTCGTTAAACGTATGGGCGACGTTGACGGCATCCTGGCCGGTCATCGCGTCGATGGTCAGCAGAATCTCGGTGGGATGCACCGCCTCGCAGATGCGCGCCAGCTCCTGCATGAGCTGTTCGTCGATGTGCAGGCGTCCAGCCGTATCCAGAATCACCACATCATGCTGATGCGCGCGCGCGTATTCAACCGCTTCCTTCGCGGTGAGCACCGGATCCTGCGTGCCTCGCTCGAACACCGGCACCCCCACCTGGCCGGCGACCACCTGCAGCTGCTTGATGGCGGCCGGGCGGTAAATGTCACAGCCGACGAGAAGCGGCCGCTTGCCATCCTTTTTCAGCCATCCGGCCAGCTTGGCGGACATTGTGGTCTTGCCGGCGCCCTGCAGGCCGCACAGCATGAACACGGTCACCGGAGAGGAGCTGAACACAAGGCGCGCATGGCTTCCGCCCATTAGCTGGGTGAGTTCTTCGTTCACCACCTTGATGACCTGCTGCTGCGTGCTCAGGCCCGTCACGGCCTCCTGCCCCACGCAGCGTTCGGTAGCCCGGCGCACAAAATCCTTGACAACCTTGTAGTTGACATCCGCCTCAAGCAGCGCCATGCGGACTTCGCGCATCACCAGCTTGACGTCTTCCTCCGTCAGGCTGCCCTTGCCGCGCATTTTGCCAAACGCCTGTTGAAGCCTCTGCGTCAATCCCTCAAAGGCCATCCGATCCCTCCTCTTCTGAAAGCAGCCGCGTGAGAATGGCCCGCGCCTGCGCCGCCTGATCTCCCGGCGCGCCGGAAAGCGCGCTGAGCGCCTGACGAAGCCCCTGCGTCATCCTCCTGTACCGGGCGAGCAGGCCCAGCTGCCGCTCATATTCCTCCAGCTGGCGTTGGGCTCTGTGCACCGCATCGTATACGCCCTGACGGGATATTCCCTCCTGCGCGGCGATCTCCGAAAGGGAAAAATCCTCCTCGCAGTAAAGGGAAAGCATGTCCCTCTGACGCTCGGTGAGCAGCGGGCCATAAAAATCAAACAGCCAGCCGGTTTCAATGCGATCCGCCACAGGCAATCTCCCCTTTGAGCCGCCATGACGAAAATCCCTGACAGCCTGCCCATTGTATCACACAGCGCAAGAGCTGTCAAGGGATTTTGCTTGACATCCGTTCAGAAATTCTTTCTTTTTCGCTTTTAATCCTTTTCAGCGGTCTTTGCGCCTGCACGCTGTCCCCGGTTGACGATGGTGATGCTCAGGCAGACCAGCACAAGCGCCGCCGCATAGCGCGCGAGCGGCACGCTCGATGCGCTGTCCACCAGCAGGAAGGAGAGCAGCACGCCAAATACCGGCTGCAAAAACATAAACACCGCCACGCGCGAGACCGGATTGACCTTCAGCAGGATCGCCCAGAGCGTGTACGCCACCGCGGAAAGCAGCGCAAGATACAGCAGCACGCCGATCGCGGGCAGGGAAATCTGCGTCAGCCTGCCGCCTGCGAGCAGGCCGCAGACGATCATTGCCGCGCCGCCGAGCACAAACTGCCCTCCGCTGAGCGCAACGGGATCATCCGTCTGCCCATATTGCTTGATCATCCCCGCGCTCAGCGCACACGCCAGCATGGAAATCAGCAGGAAGCCCTCCCCCAGCAGGCTCATGCCGCCGCCAAGGCCGGAGGAATCCCAGTTGACCAGCACAACGCCGGCAACCCCCAACGCGCCGCCGAGCCATTTGCGTCCATCCATCCGCTCCGTGCGGAAAACCCAGCACGCCACCAGCATGGAAACGAACGCATGCAGCCCCTGAATGATCGCCCCCTTGGCGCTTTGGGTGTGCGCCACCCCGATGTAAAAGAAGACATACTGCGCCACCGTCTGCACCAGCGCAAGCCGAACCACGTTGCCCCCGCTGCCGCGCCTGGGCAGCACCACGCGCCGCCTGCCGATGCTGGAAAAGAAAAGCGTCAGGGCCCCGGCCAGAAAAAACCGGCAGCCCGCAAACACAATCTGCGTGGCGGTCTGCCCGCTCTCAATGCCAAAGAGCCGGTATCCCGTGTTGATCATCGGGATGGCGCTGCCCCACAGCAGGTTGCACAGCCCGGCCAGCAGCACCACGACAACGGGCCGCGTAAACACGCTCTGCTCCCCCTGCATGTTCTTTTTCACATTGTCCATATACGGATGCCCCTTTTGTGCATATGTGGGCCGCCGCCGGGCGGCCTCTCTTCTTCAGTATAGCACACCGAAAGGAAAAATCAAGCGGTGCATTTCCTGCTTTCTCACAGGCGCTTTTCCTCCTTCGGGAGAAAAAAGCGTTTTGCCGGTGATCGAAAGGGGGCGTCCTTGCGGACGCCCCCTCAATTTTCCGGCATAAAGTCTATGCCGCTCCATATGGCTTTTTCTTTTCTCCATGGAATCAGGGTTCTGTTCCCTCCCCTTTCGGG
>DVMG01000131.1 GCA_018715105.1 Candidatus Ventricola intestinavium | reverse complement strand
TTTTCCTGTCAATACTTTTCAAATATTCCAATAAACCCGGATGGAGCAAAAAAACAGTTCCAAATAATTTGGAACTGTTTCAGGATTTTGAGTTACCCCCCACGTGCAAATGATACCCCAGCCGCATCATGATGGGCTGCGGATAATCGCCAAAATGCTCACCAAAGAGATTGATTCCTCCCACATTCAGCGCGTCTTCCGGCACAGAAATACGCACGGCAATATAGGGCCAGGCGTCCAGGCGCAGATCGTCAAGCGTCACGTCGCTGATGCGCACATTGTCCAGATAGCTTCCCTCATCCGTGACGCGCCACGTCTTAAAAAAGCCGAACTGCGTCGATAAGTCGGACCACCACTCCGGCGTCAGCTTGCCATGCCTCCCTCCGCAATCGCACGGGCATGTCCACACCCCCAGGCGCCGGCCGTTGACCGCGACAGCGATGTCGCTCTTCCATGGATCGCGGTACATGGGGGCCTCCGAACAGGCTTCAAAGGAGATTTCAAGCCATTCCAGCTCCATGGCGTCCATATGCGCGGCCGCAAAGCGGTATTCAAGCGCCCCCTGCTTAAACCAGAGCAGCTGAGCGGCAAACCGGTCGGGTGAATAGAAGACGGATGTATCATCCATATCGCCGATGTTGGTCTGTATCCCGGCCAGCCCGCACGTCGGCCGGATGCCCTCCGCCAGGCTGTATCCTCCGATGGGCATCTGCAGGGTCAGAATGCTGCCGCGCTGCTTGTCTTCGGGGACGAGGTTGATGGCGATCGTATCCAGCCTGCGGCTGCACAGCTTCATGGAGCCGCGCGCGCCGGGCTGGGCCTCCGAAATGATCACGCCCGCCTCCTCCAGCGTTTTCACGGCCAGGGCCGTCGTGGACATGGGCACATCCAGCATGTCGGAGAGCTCGCCCACATTCATGCTGCGCTTTCCGAGCGCCTCCATGATCTGCAGGCGCACCGGCGAGGAAAGCGCATGCGCAATCCTGCGCAGCCTCTCCGGTTTGTCGATGGAGAGCTCTGCGTGCTTTCCTTCCAACCCATCCATGGCCTTCATCCTTTCGTGCCGGCCGCATCCCGGCGCGGCCTTGTGGTTCCCGGTTTTCTCCTATCGGTTTTCCTATTTTTATCATAATATATTCAGTATTCTCTGTCAACCTCTTTCCCGCCCCAAATCTCCCTTTCCGCAAAAGCCGGCTTCCCTCTGCGGGAAAACGGCACGCTCCTCCGCTTCAAAAGCAGCGGCCTCCCTGAAAAAGCGGCCCGCCTTTCCCCGGTGGAAAAGCGGGCCGCCCCTGTCAGTCGAGAAATTTTTCGTTGATCGTCACGCCAAAGTCATGCGCGATGGCGCGCAGGTTGTCATCCGTGATCGTCTGGCGGATGCCCTGCCCGCAGGAGAGCGCCAGCACGCAGATCTGCGCGGCCTTTTCAAGGGTGTGCATCAGGCCGAATGTGATGTCAAAGTCCGGCCCGGAAACGAACAGGCCGTGATGGGCCCACACGGCGGCCTCATATTCCTTCATCAGCTCGCTGGTTGCCATGGCAATCTGCGGCCCGCCGGGCACCATCCACGGCACCACGCCCACGCCATGCGGGAACACCACCGGGCATTCCGTGGCGCTCTTCCACAGCGCGCGGGTCAAATCGCGGTCTGTCAGCGGGAGGACGTAGGTCAGGGCAATCAGGTTGGCCGGATGCGCATGGTAGATCACACGGCATGCGCCATCCGTCGCCTGTACGCGCACGGCATGGTTCATAAAGTGAGATTCAAACTCGCTGGTGGGTTTGCCCCCTTTTTCGAGCCCCCACACAATCCGGTAGCCATCGCCCGCCTCGTTGATCTGCACGATGCCGATGCTCTCCCGCGGCCGGCGCGCTACATTGCTGAAAAATTTGCCGCTTCCGGTGGTGATGAAGAATTCCCCGGCCAAATGCTGCGCCGTCACCCCCATTTTCACCCACGGCCGCTCCTCTGAAAAGAAGGGGCGGCACTGCGCCACCTCCTCCCCGGTCATCCGGTAGGTCAGGTTTCCACCGTTGCGCTCATGCCAGCCCTGCTGCCAGCCCATTTCACAGGTGTGTATGTATTCCCTGATGCACGCCGCATCCAGAATGTCTTTCAAAATGGTTTCCATTCGCTTTCCCTCTCTCGCTTTGTCTCTTTGTGCGCCGAGCGGGCAGGCCCCTGTTTCAAGGCGCGCCCGCGCGGGCGTCCTGCATCACACGCGCTTTGCCAGCACATCGCGCTCATAGGCCATGACCCGCTCAAACCATGCTCCCTCGACGGGCACACCGCAGCGCCGGCAGTATTCATCCCAGATCTCGCCGAAGGGCATGGTCTTCATCTCCTCCTGGCGGACCATCAGTTCGGTGAAGCGGCCCTCGTCCTGCAGCCGGGAGAACGCCTCGTTGGGCGTCACCAGCGCATGGAGCAGCGCTTTTTGCGTGTTGCGCAGGCCGACCGTCCACGCGCTGACGCGGTTGATGGAGGCGTCAAAGTAATCCAGCGCAATCTTCACCGAGCCGTCCAGGCCGCCGCAGCGCACGATCTCCTTGCAGATTTCGCGAGTTTCATCGTCAAAGAGCACCACATGATCGGAATCCCAGCGAATCGGCCGCGTCACATGCAGCGCGATTTCCGGGAAGAACGCCAGCAGCGCCGGGATCTTGTCGCTCACCATTTCGGTGGGATGATAGTGGCCGTTGTCCATCAGGGGGATGCAGCGGTCGCGGTTCATCGCCGCATAGCTGAGCGCGAATTCCGCCGAGCCGACCGTATAGGCCTCCACCCCGATGCCGAAAACCTTGGATTCAATGCACGGTTTCACCCACTCAAAATCAAACGGCTCGCTGAGGATCTCGTCAAGCGCCTCCCGATAGCGCACGCGCGGGCCCATGCGGTCCGCCGGAATATCCTTGAAGCCGTCGCCCGTCCAGATGTTCATGACGCAGGGCTGCCCAAGCTCCCTGGCCAGATAGCTGGCGATGCGGATGCACGCCTTTCCATGTTCGATGAAGAAGCGGCGCGTCTGCTCATGAGGCGAGGAGAGCGTCAGCGGGTCGCACTTGGGATGGGAAAAGAAGGTCGGGTTAAAATCCGCTCCCAGGCCACGCGCCCTGCAAAAGTCCACCCACTTTTTGAAATGCCTGGGTTCCAGCCGGTCCCGGTCCACCCAGGGGTTTTCCTCATCAAAGATGGCATAGCTGGCGTGCAGGTTGATCTTCTTTTTCCCGGGGCAGAGGGAGAGCACCACATCCAGATCCTCCATCAGCTCCTGCGGCGTGCGCGCCCGGCCCGGATAGTTGCCCGTGGTCTGGATGCCGCCTGTGAGCGGCTTGGTGGGATCCGTGTCAAAGCCGCGCACATCGTCGCCCTGCCAGCAATGCAGCGAGACGGGCGCCTCCACCAGCCGCTTCATCGCTTCATCCGTATCAACGCCCAGCGCTGCATAGCGCTCCCTGGCTTCCTGATAGCTCATGTTCCTTCCTCCCAGATTCATGTTCATGTCCGTTTTTTGCTTTCGCGCCTGTTTCAGCGCTCATTCCAGATGAAAGACGGGGTGAAGATCGATGCTGACCGGGCTGTTATCCGGGTTCGTCTCCATGATATCGGCCATATAATCCCACCATTTCCGGTTGATGGGCGTATCCGCGGCCGCCGCCCACAGCGCTTCATCCTCGATTTCGATGTAGCCAAAAAGCGTCAGCGTCTTTCTGTCAAGAAAGATGGAGTAATTCCGGCCGCCGTGCGCGTGGATCATTTCCTTCATTTCCGGCCAGAGCAGGTTGTGGCGGCGCTCATACTCCGCCTCCATGCCGGGGTAAAGCCGCATTTTAAAGCCTTTGCGCATCCTTTTTTCCTCCCTTGACTTTTTATTTGCAGGCTTGATCATGCCCCTGCCGGTTTCCCGCACAGGGATGTTCCTCCTGTATGCATGCCCGCTTTGGAGGCCCCGCGTCACGGGGCTATGGTTTTGATGTCAAAGCTCTGCCGGATAACCGCGCGGGCTTCCTCCAGCGAGTTCAGCGCGCCCTGCGCAATCAGCTGCACAATCAGGTTGCCGATGGCCGTGCCCTCCACAGGGCCGGCATACACGGGCAGGCCCGTGGCCGCGGCGGTCAGCCGGTTGAGCAGCGCATCCTGGCATCCGCCTCCCACAATATGGAGGGCCGTAAACGCGCGGCCCGTCCGCTCTTCCAGCGTCGCAACCGCCTCCTTGTAGCACAGGGCCAGGCTTTCATACACACACCGCATGATCTGCCCCACGCTTTCGGGAATGCGCTGGCCCGTGCGCGCACATTCCCGGCGGATGGCGTCGATCATGCTCTCCGGCGCGAGGAAGCATGCCCGGTTTACGTCCACCCGGGCATGGAAAGAATCCTCCTGCCCGGCCGCCTCGGCCAGGGCGGCAAAATCCCATGTTCTCCCATCCGCATGACGGCTCTGGCGTCCCTGCACATAGGCGACGCCGTTGAGCTCCCTGCGCACGGACTGGATCATCCACAGGCCCATGATGTTTTTGAGATACCGGTAGCGGCACCATGCGCCGCCCTCGTTGGTAAAGTTATCCTTAAAGGATTCCTCCGTTGTGATGGGCCGGCTGTTTTCCATGCCAAGCAGGCTCCACGTGCCGCTTGAAAGATACACCGCCCGCTCATCCTGCGCCGGCACGGCGAGAAAGGCCGAGCCGGTGTCATGCGTGGCGGGCAGCACCACCTCGGCGTCAAATCCCACCTGCGCGGCAATCTGCGGCCTGAACCGGCCCACCGTCTCCCCCGGCATGGACAGGCGGCCAAACAGATGCTGCGGCAGGCCCAGGCGGCCGATCAGCTCCCGATCCCATGTTCTGGTCCGCGCGTCCAGAAGGCCGGTGCTGCTGGCATTGGTGTACTCCTGGCGTTTAACGCCGGTCAGCAGGAAATGAAAGTAATCCGGGATCATCAGCAGGCTTTTCGCCGCCTCAAGCTGCTCCGGATGCTCCTTTTTGAGCGCCACAAGATGATAGAGGGTGTTGAACGCCTGCCTTTGGATGCCTGTGCGCGCATAGAGCTCCTGCGGGGGGATCACCGCGTCCACCTCTTCGGGAATTCCCTGCGTGCGGGCATCCCGGTAGGCCACGGCGTCGCCGAGCATCCTGTCCTGCTCATCGAGCAGGACAAAATCCACCGCCCACGTATCCACGCCGACCGTCGAGGGAATTTTTCCCGCGGCTGCGCACGCCTTCAGGCCATGGAGAATCCCCTGCCAGAGATGCTCCATATCCCAGCAGAGATGGCCGTTTCTCTCGATCTGCCGGTTT
This sequence comes from Candidatus Ventricola intestinavium, assembly GCA_018715105.1. GTDB lineage: Bacteria > Bacillota > Clostridia > Christensenellales > Aristaeellaceae > Ventricola > Ventricola intestinavium. Next base: position 59 of record DVMG01000131.1, on the reverse strand, counting down.
TCAAAGCGGTGAATCTCCTCAAGCACAAGCCTTTTTCCCTGAAGGCTGCCCAGCATGTG
>DVMG01000130.1 GCA_018715105.1 Candidatus Ventricola intestinavium | reverse complement strand
ATCGATGGAAACAGCCTGATGCACCGCGCCTTTCACGCCCTTCCGCCCCTCTCCAATGAAGACGGGGTGTTCACAAACGCCGTATTTGGCTTTCTGTCGATGCTGCTCAAGGTGGTGGGCGACGTGCATCCGGAATATCTGGCCGTTGCTTTTGATCTGCATGGCCCCACATTCCGGCACAGGGACTACGCGGAATACAAGGCCGGCCGCAAGCCCACCGCGCCGGAACTCCGGCCGCAGTTTGACCTTGTGCGCGAATGCCTGACGGCCATGGGCGTGCGCCAGCTGACATGCCCTTCGTTTGAGGCGGACGATATCCTGGGCACGTTTGCGCGCCGCTGTGAGGAGGCGGGCATCCACGCCCTGCTCGTCACGGGAGATCGGGATTCCCTGCAGCTGGTGACGCAAAGCAGCCATGTGCTCTATACCCGGCGCGGCGTGAGCGACGTGGTGCTTTACACGCCCGAAAAGGTGCTGGAGGATTTCGGCGTCACGCCGGAACAGATTCCCGATCTCAAGGGCCTGATGGGGGACGCAAGCGACAACATTCCCGGCGTGCCGGGCATCGGGGAAAAGACGGCGGTCAAGTTGCTTTCCACCTATGGCACGCTGGAAAACGCGTTTGATCATGCGCAAACCGATCTCAAGGGAAAGCAGCGCGAAAAGATGCTGGAGGGCCGTGCCAGCGGCCTGATGAGCAAAAAAATCGCCACCATCACCCGCCATGTGCCTCTTGACGAGGTGAGCCTTGAAGACTGCCGCCTCGGCGACATGTCCGGCGCCATGGACCTCTTTGAAAAGCTCGGCCTGCGTACGCTGATGGCGCGCCTTTCCCATCTGCAGGCGCAGCCGCCGGCTGAAGAGCAGGCCGTTTCCTGGGAAGAGGAGACCCTGCTTGACAGCGAAACGGCCATCGCCGCCTGGCTCGCCGCTCTGCCCGCCGCCGTGCGCGTCTGCCTGCTGATGAACGACGCAGGCTTTTCCCTTGCCGCCGCCCAGGATCTGCAGGGCCGGCGCGCAAGGATCCCCTTCTCCCAGGGGCTGTTGGGGGGCGGACTCGATCCCGCCGTGGCCGCCCGCGCCCTGGCGCCGCTCTGGGACGGAGACAGACGCCTTGTGCTCTTTGCCGCCAAGCGGCTGATGACCCAGCTCGCGCCTTGGGGCATCCGTGTCACCGCGCCGTTTGACGACGACCAGCTGATGCAGTATCTGCTTGCGCCGCAGAGCGGCAGATATGAAGCGCCCGAAAGCGCCTCCTCTCTTCTTGAACGCACGCGCAGGGACGAGGCCGCTCTGGAAGAGCAGGGCATGACAAAGCTCTACCTTGAGATCGAGCTGCCGCTCCTGCATACGCTTTACGCCATGGAGTGCGAAGGGTTTCTCGTGGACCGCGACGAACTGGGCCGCCTGGGGGCGCAGTATCACGCGCAGGTTTCCGCGCTGCGCGAGGAAATCTATGCGATGTGCGGCGTGGAGCCTTTCAATCTCAACAGCCCGCAGCAGCTGGGGGACGTGCTCTTTGGCAAGCTGGGCCTGCCTGCGCGCAAGAAAACCGCGCGCGGCTATTCCACGGATGCGGAAACCCTCCAGGAGCTGGCCCCTCTTCACCCTGTGATCGACAAAATTCTGCTTTACCGGCAGGTCGCCAAGCTCAACAGCACCTATGTCGACGGCCTGCTGCGCCTGACAGGGCGCGACGGACGCGTGCACACCTGGTTTGACCAGACCACCGCCGCCACAGGCCGCATTTCCTCAAGCGAACCGAATCTGCAGAATATTCCCGTCCGCACGCAGATGGGCCGTGAGATCCGCCGCGCGTTTATCGCCAAGCCGGGCTGCGTGCTGGTGGACGCGGATTATTCGCAGATTGAGCTGCGCCTGCTGGCCCATCTTTCCGGCGATGAGGCGATGTGCGAGGCCTTCACCCTCGGGCAGGATATCCACGCCCGCACCGCGGCGGAGGTCTATGGGGTGCCGCTTGAGGAGGTCACGCCGCAGATGCGCTCCAGCGCCAAGGCGGTCAATTTCGGAATCGTCTATGGCATCAGCGATTACGGCCTTGCCAGCAACCTGCATATTTCCCGGCGGGAAGCCGGCGATTTTATCGAGCGCTACTTTGCGCGGTATCCCGCCGTGCGCAGGTTCATGGATGCCTGCGTGACACAGGGACGCGCGGAGGGCTATTCGGTGACGATGTACGGCCGGCGCAGGCCGCTGCCTGAGCTCACCTCCCCCAACTACAACCGCCGCCAGTTCGGCGAGCGCGCCGCCATGAACACGCCCGTGCAGGGCGCGGCGGCGGATATCATCAAAATCGCCATGAACGCCGTGCATGAACGTCTTTCCGCAGAGGGCCTGCGCGCCCGCCTCATCCTTCAGGTGCACGATGAGCTGATCGTGGAAGCCCCGCAGGAAGAGCAGGAGCAGGTGGCTCTGCTGCTCGCCGACTGCATGGAGCACGCGGCCTCGCTGCGTGTCCCGCTAGTGGCGGACGTGCACGCCGGGCGTTCGTGGTATGACACCAAATAAGAGCCTTTCAGCTCTCCGGCCGCCGGCAAAACGCTGTTCTCCCCCGAAGGGGAAAAAGATTCCCACAATCTTTAGAAAAGCAACTTTGAAAAAGCAACGCCTATCCTGAAGGAAAGCGGTGTTTATGTCAACAAACGGAGGGCCTTTCGGATTCATGGGGTTCCTTCCAAAGGATCTGCAGGGAGAGTTTATTAACAAAATCTCTTTCCGAATAAAGAGGATGATTCCGCGCCTGCGCTTGTGCGTTTGAAAGTTTTCTTCGCAGCGCGCAGGGTTTTGGCCCCGTCATCCGTCTATTTCCATAGGCTTTCATATCGTCTTGAAGGATCGCTTTACAACCATTCATGATCATGGAGGCAAATCGCATGAAGATCGGGCTGACCGGTTCCATCGCCTGCGGCAAAAGCACCGTCAGCGCATACCTGCGCGAACTTGGCTATGCCGTCGTGGATGCGGACGCCCTCTCCCACGCGCTCACCTCGCCGGGCGGCGCGGCATTGCCCGCTCTGCGTTCGGCCTTCGGAGACGCGGTCTTTGACGGAGAGGCGCTCAACCGCCGCCGGCTGGGGCAGCTCGTGTTCGCGGATGCGGCTATGCGCGAGCGGCTCAACGCCCTCCTCCACCCGATGATCTGCCGTGAGATTATAAGCCGGCTCCGCGCGCTTGACACGGAAGGCGGCCTTGTCTTCGGCGATATTCCGCTGCTCTATGAATGCGGGCTTGACGCGCATGTGGATCGCGTGTGGGTGGTATGCGCGAGCCCGCAGGCCCAGCTTTCGCGGCTGATGGCGCGCGACGGCCTGACCCGTGCTCAGGCGCAGCAGCGCATCGCCGCTCAGATGCCGCTTGAGGAAAAGGCGCGCCGTGCCGACGCCTGCATCACCACCGACATTTCACTTTCGGACACGCGCAGGCAGGTGCTCGCCCTCCTGCGGTCGACGTGTGAAAGGAGACAGCCATGAACGACATCCCTTCGCCCGCCCCCATGCGGCGCAGAAGAAACCCGCATCCGGCCGCGCCGGCACCGCAGATGCGCGGGGAAGAGGCCCGCGCCCTGCCGGTGCGCAGGCCCGTGCGCACCCTCCCCATCGAGGTGGAGGATTCCGCCGCCCCCATTCGCCGCGCGCCCGCGCCGCGCGCCGGCTCCAGGCCTGTGTTGGGCCGCCTGCCTGCCCCCGTGCGCGTGGGCGCGCTGGCGGCGGCGCTGATCGTATTTTTTGCTTCGGCGGTGCTCATCACACGCGGCTATCTGGCCCGGCAGGAGGAACGCCGGCGTCTGGAAGCCGAAGCCGCCGAACGCGCGCAGCATCCCCTCCTGTATGCGGATCTGATCACGGCCTATGCCCAGGCGCAGGGGCTGGACCCCGCGCTTGTCTCGGCGGTCATCCTGTGCGAATCCAGCTTCGATCCGCAGGCAGAGAGCCGGCTGGGTGCGCGTGGCCTGATGCAACTGATGGAGGATACCGCCGGCTGGGTTGCCCACAAGCTCGATGAAGACGACGAAACCTATTCGTTTGACCGGCTCTATGACCCGGAAACGAGCATCCGCTATGGCACATGGTATCTGGGATATCTGAACCGCCGCTTTGATGGCGACGCAACCAAGGTGGTCTGCGCATACCATGCCGGTCAGGGCAATGTGGACAGCTGGCTGCAAAACCCCCAATACAGCCGGGACGGCGTAACGCTTGACGTGATCCCCACATCGGATACCGCCGCTTATGCCTCGCGCGTTTTGAAGGCACGCGATGTTTACCGAAAATACTATTTCCCCGTGCAGGGCGAGAGCGCCGCTCAGCCTTCCGCCTGATCCCGCCGCCAGAAAAGGAGAATCATCTCATGCGCAACATTTCCCATCTTGTCCGCCGCGTGGCTGTGGCGCTGCTTGCCCTGCTGCTGACGCTTTCCCCCATCGGCGCATCCGCCAGCGATCTCACCACGCTCAGCTGTGCCATCGTCGCTTCCAGCGACCTGCGCCTGCGCCCGCTGGAGCTGGATCAGCGCGATGTGGTCAGCGTGCTTGACCTGGTCTATGAGGGGCTTTTCACCATGGATGACAACTATCAGCCCCAGCCGGAGCTGGCTTATTCCTACGAATTTACCAACGAAGGGCGCAGGCTTGAAGTCACGCTGCGCGACGATGTGACGTTTCACAACGGGCAACAGCTCACCAGCGCGGATGTCGTTGCCACGCTGGATGCCATGTATGCGCTCTCCGGGTTTGACGACGATCTGAATTCGGACCTGGATACGGCCGACCGCGGACTGTATTACTCCACATTCTACTCCATCCGCTCCTGGGAAGCGGTGGATGAGCTGACGGTTGCCTTCACGCTGCGCCGTGCCAGCTATGGCTCTTTGTATTCGCTGGCATTCCCCATTCTCCCGGCCTCGGAAGTCAATTCCGACATGCCCGCCGGCACCGGGCCCTATATGTACGATGGCTATGAGCAGGGAAGCAGCATCTGGCTGGCGGCCAACACGTCCTGGTGGCAGCGCACGCCGCAGGTGCGCTATATCCGCGCGGTCATCTATGAAGACGCCGAGAAGGCTCTCAACGCCTTTGACCTGCAGGATGTAGACGTGGCCATGACGCGCTCCATCAACGCCTCGCGCTACTCCAACTCGCTCAATTCCTTTTCCCTCACGGCGCGCACGCGCCAGCTGGAAGTGCTGCTTGTCAACCGCGCCCAGGCCATGTTCAGAAGCGATGAAAACGGCCGGAACCTGGTTCGAGAGGCCATTTCCTACGCCATCAACCGCAGCGAAATCATTTCCTCCGCTTATCAGGGCATGGCCACCGTGGCCTATTCGCCGGTGCCCGCCGGCACGTGGCTTTCCAATGAGACGACCATCCGGGATATCTATGACCCGCTGATGGCGGCCTCCCTGTTAGACAGCGCGGGCTATCAGCTTGCAGACGACGGCAAGCGGTATAAAGACGGCGTTCAGCTGGAGGGCCTGCGCCTTCAGGTATACGACGAGCCCGGCTCCACCGCCCGCACAAACGCAGCCAACAAGATCAAGGAGCAGCTTGAGGCCGTCGGCTTCACCGTCACGGTGGCCACCATGTCCCGTGACTCCGTGCTTTCCAACCTGATGAACGGCAATTATTTCATCGCGCTGTGCGGCTTTAATTTCGACGTCAATCCTGATCCGGGTTTCACCGTCACCTCCACAGCCGTGTGCAACTATACGCGCTACCGTTCCGACACCATGAACGATCTGCTGACCAGCCTGCGCTCCAGCTACACCGCGGACAGCTATCAGAGCGTCATGCGGCAGATTCAGGAACAGTTTGTGCAGGATCTTCCCTATATTCCCCTGTACTGGCGTACCGGCATGTTGCTCTCCCGTTCCGCGTTTACCAATGCGCGCGACATTCGCGAGCTGGAGATGCTGCGCGGCGTGGAGAGCTTTGGTTCCTGATTTTCCATCCGCATGCAGGCCCTGCCGCGTGCGCAAAGCCCCTTCGCCGGCATATTTCTTTTTTAAATGGAGGTTTCCTGGATGATGAGACGGATGCGATGGTTTCCCCTTCTGACCATGCTGTTCACGCTCTGTCTGCCCGGCGCGCGCGGTGAGCAGGCGCGCATCACCGAGCGCATGGATATCGCGGCCTATGACGGCTATATGCTGCAGGGAAAGCTTGACCTGCCTGCATCGGGCGCCGCCCAGAAGCTCGTTGTCTTTGTCAACGGTTCCGGGCCCAATACGTATGATAACCGCAGGACAACGGGAG
>DVMG01000129.1 GCA_018715105.1 Candidatus Ventricola intestinavium | reverse complement strand
GCCACCATCATGACCGACACGGACATCGCGGATAAGGTGTATCTGGAGCCGCTGACCGCCGGTTCCCTTGAAAAGATCATCGCGCGTGAGCGGCCGGACAGCCTGCTCGCTTCCCTGGGCGGGCAGACGGGCCTGAACCTGGCCATGGAGCTGGATGAAAAGGGCATCCTCGCGCGCTACAACGTGCAGCTTCTGGGCACAAAGATTGATTCCATCCGCCGGGCGGAGGATCGCGAGGATTTTAAGAACATGATGCTCGCCATCGGCGAGCCGTGCATCGATTCGGTGATCGTGCACGATGTGCAGGCGTCGGTTGACTTTGCCAACCAGTACGGCTATCCGGTCATCGTACGCCCGGCCTATACGCTGGGCGGAACGGGCGGCGGCATCGCGGAGGATGAGCGCCAGCTGCGCGAGATCTGCGCGGACGGCCTGCGCTCTTCCCGCGTGCATGAAAACCTGATTGAGCGCAGCGTGGCCGGCTGGAAGGAAATCGAATACGAAGTGATCCGCGACGGCGCGGGCAACTGCATCACCGTCTGCAACATGGAAAATTTCGACCCGGTGGGCGTGCACACGGGGGATTCCATCGTCGTGGCGCCCAGCCAGACGCTGCGCGACCAGGAGCACCAGATGCTGCGAACCGCATCGCTGAACATCATCTCCGCATTGGGGATTGAAGGCGGGTGCAACGTGCAGTACGCGCTCTCTCCGGACAGCATGCAGTATTACGTGATCGAGGTCAACCCGCGTGTCTCCCGTTCCTCGGCGCTGGCCTCCAAGGCCACGGGCTACCCCATCGCCAAGGTCACCACGCGCATTGCCCTTGGCTACACCCTGGACGAGATCATCAACGGCGTGACCGGGCAGACGTATGCCTGTGCCGAGCCGACGCTTGATTACGTGGTGCTCAAGTTCCCGCGCTGGCCGTTTGACAAGTTCGTCTATGCGGACAAGCACATCGGCACCAAGATGAAGGCCACGGGCGAGATTATGTCCATCGGGGTGAACTTTGAAAGCGCGCTGCTCAAGGCCGTGCGTTCGCTGGAAATGGGGATGGACAGCCTCGTCATCCCGTCGCTGGAGGCGCTTTCCGACGAGGAAATCGAAGCGCGCCTGCATGAGATCGACACCGAGCGGTCCTTCGTCGTCGCGGAGGCGCTGCGCCGGGGCGCCTCCCTGGAGCATGTGCATGCGATCACGAAGATCGACGTCTGGTTTCTCAAAAAGGTGCAGAACATCGTGCGCATGGAGCAGCAGATCCGCGCGCTGCCCGGCCGGGATGCGCTCACCCGGGAGATGCTGCTTTCGGCCAAAAAGATGGGCATGGCGGACAAGGCCATCGGCCGGTTTGTGGGATGCGGGGAAAGGGAGATCCGCGCGCTGCGCAGGCAGATGAACGTGCTGCCGGCATTCCGCATGGTGGATACGTGCGGCGGCGAGTTTGAGGCGGTGAGCCCCTATTTTTACAGCACCTACGGCGCGGCCACCGAGGCGAAAAACAGCGGGCGCAAAACCGTGGTCGTGCTCGGCTCCGGCCCGATCCGCATTGGCCAGGGCATTGAGTTTGACTACTGTTCGGTGCACTGCGTGTGGGCGCTGAAGCGCGCGGGATTTGACACCGTCATCATCAACAACAATCCGGAGACGGTTTCCACCGACTTTGACACATCCGACCGCCTGTACTTCGAGCCGCTGACGCCGGAAGATGTGGAAAACGTGCTGGAGATCGAGCAGCCGGTCGGCGTGGTCTGCCAGTTCGGCGGGCAGACGGCCATCAAGCTGGCCAAAGCCGTGCGCGAGGCGGGATACAGCATCCTGGGCACCGACCTGGGGGACATCGACGCGGCGGAGGATCGCGAGCTGTTCAACAGCCTGCTGACCCGGCTGGGCATCCCCCAGCCCAAGGGCACCACGGTCTTCACCGCGGATGAAGCGGCCCAGGCCGCCAGGGAACTGGGGTATCCGGTGCTGGTGCGCCCCAGCTATGTGCTGGGCGGGCAGGGCATGGAGATCGCCTATGACGAGCGGCACATCCGCGAATACATGTCCATCATCAACATGAACGTGCAGGAGCACCCGATTCTGGTGGACAAATATCTGCTTGGCCGCGAGATCGAGGTGGACGCGATCTGCGACGGGGAGAACGTGCTCATTCCGGGCATCATGGAGCACATCGAGCGCGCGGGCATCCATTCGGGCGACTCCATCTCCGTTTATCCGCCGCAGCACCTGGCCCCGCGCATTCAGCGCATGGTGACGGAATACACCATCAACATCGCGCGCAGCCTGCACGTGCGCGGCCTGGTCAACATCCAGTTTATCGAATATGCGGGCGATCTGTATATCATTGAGGTCAACCCGCGCTCTTCGCGCACGGTGCCGTATATCTCCAAGGTGACCGGTATCCCGATCGTGGAGCTGGGCGTGCGCGCGTCGCTGGGGGAAAAGGTGCCCGCCATGGGCTTTGGCACGGGGCTTTATCCGCCCGCGCCGACGGTGGCCGTGAAGATGCCCGTCTTCTCCTTTGAAAAGCTGCCGGAGGTGGAGGTCAGCCTCGGCCCGGAAATGAAATCCACCGGCGAGGCGCTGGGCCTTGCCGCCACGGCCGAGGAAGCCTATCTCAAGGGCTTTGCCTCCACGAAGATGGCGATTCCCAAGCCGGAGGAGGGCGGCGTGCTCTTCTCCATCGCCGATCACGACAAGCGCGAGGCGCTGGAGCTGGCGGAGACATTCGCCGCGCTCGGCTTTGAAATCTACGCCACCACGGGCACGGCGCACATGCTCAACCACAACTACGTGGGCGCACAGCCTGTGCCGCGCCCCGGCGAGGACACGGATGCCCTGGCCAGGCTGTTTGACTCCGGGAAGATCCGCCTGATCATCACCACGCCGACCCATGGGCGCGATCCGCAGCGCCCCGGCTTCCGGCTGCGCCGCATGGCGGTTGAATACGGCATCGCCTGCGTGACGAGCATTGACACCGCCCGGCTGCTGATGAAGTGCGTGCGCCTGGGCAAAAAGGCCGAGGATGTGCCGCCGCTGGGCCTGCACGATTTGATCCTGTAAAAAACGCGGGCCGGGCGTTCCCCATTCGTGGGGATGCCCGGCCTTTTGCACAGGCAAGGATCCGGAAATCCGCCGAAGAACGGGCCCGGAGATTTGCCGGGAAATGAATTTGCCGGGAAAAGGAGGAGCGGCATGAGCGAAACGAACAAGGGGAACCCTATCCCTGCTTTGAAGGAGATCTCCATCCTGGAGATGGAAAACGTGCGGATCGGCAGCGCGCAGGATGAGGCGGCGGGCACGGGCGTGACGGTGGTGCTCTGCGGCGGGAAGGACGGCGCGCCCGCCGGGCTGGATGTGCGCGGCGGCGGGCCCGCCAGCCGCGAGAGCGAGCTGCTCAAGCCCATGGCGGCGGCGCAGGCCATCCACGCGGTGCTCCTTTCCGGAGGAAGCGCGTTCGGGCTGGACGCGGCGGGCGGCGTGATGCAATACCTGGAGGAGCGCGGCATCGGTTTTGACGTGGGCGTGACGCGCGTGCCGCTGGTCTGCCAGAGCTGCCTGTTTGATCTGACCGTGGGCGACAGCCGCGTGCGGCCGGACAGGGCGATGGGCTACCGCGCCTGTCAGAATGCCGGAAACTACCGCGATGGCTGCTTCGGCGCGGGTACGGGAGCAACCGTGGGCAAGCTGCTGGGCATGGAGCGGTGCATGAAGGCCGGGATCGGCAGCTATGCCGTGCGGCTGGGGGAATTGCAGGTGGGCGCGCTGGCGGCGGTCAACGCGCTTGGCGATATTCTGGATCCCCGCACGGGAAAAAAGGTGGCCGGTGTGCTCACCCCGGATCGCCGGCGCCTGGAGGCCCCGGCCCCCATCACGGGCTATCAGGTGGTGGAAAACAAGTTTGTGGGCAACACGACCCTTGGCGTGGTGATGACCAACGCCCGCTTTGACAAGGCGCAGCTTTGCAAAATCGCGGGCATGGCGCACGACGGCTATGCGCGGTGTATCAGGCCGGTGCACACCACCGCGGATGGCGACAGCATCTACGCCCTTTCGCTGGGGGATGTGCGGGCGGATCAGGATGTGGTGGGCGCGCTGGCCGCCGATGTCATGAGCGAGGCCATCCTGCGCGCGGTGAGCGCCGCCACGAGCGCATATGGCTTTCCCGCCGCCGGCAGCCTGTGAGGCGCGCCCTTTTTCCGAAAGGATCAGGCCTTTCCCTTTTTTCCCGCTGTGGGAGAAAAGACGTTGGCCGATGATCCGGTGCCCTGCCGGGCCCTCAGACCGTTGAAAGACGCGTTTCTCCCCCAAAGGGGGAGAAGCGATTTTCCGAATCGCTGGAAAAGGGGCCTCTATCCCGAATGAAAGCGATGCTGATGCCGACAAACCGGTGCCTGCCGGGCCCTCAGACCGTTGAAAGACGCGTTTCTCCCCCGAAGGGGGGGAGAAGCGATTTTCCGAATCGCTGGAAAAGGGGCGTCCATCCCGAATGAAAGCGATGCGTGCCGACAAACCGGTGCCTGCCGGGCCCTTTTTTTGTTTTAAAAAATTTTTTTCAAAAATTTGCTCAAAAGGTGTAAGAAAAAGGCGGGGTGCGTCGTCTAAAGAAGCAGAGGGGTCAAAAGGCGCGCGGGGAAGAAGGAGGCACTTGCATGGGGGCAGGATCATCCGAAGCATTTTGAGCAGAGGGCGGGACAGGGCCTATGTGCAGGAGCTGTATGCGCAGCACGGGCTCATGATGCTCAGAAAGGCGATGTCCATCCTGCCCGATGAGCACGACGCGCTGGATGCGCTGAACAACGCGTGCCTCTCGCTGCTTGATAAGGCGGAAACGCTGCGCGCCCTGCCGGAAAAGAGCCTGAAGCGCTATCTGGTGATCACGGCGGAGCACGCGGCTATTGACATCCTGAAAAAGAAAAACCGGGAAAACCAATACGTCTTCCGCGCCGGGGATCCTCTGCTGGAGGAAATCCCCTCCGGCGAGGAGACGGCGGATGAGGTGATCATCCGCGCGGCGGAAAAGGAAGTGCTCGCAGGGGCCATCCGGCGGCTGCCGGAGAGGGACCGGTGGGTGCTGTCCATGCGCTATGACGAGGGGCTGACGCACGCGGAAATCGCGCGGCGCATCGGCGTAAAGCCGGGAAGCGTGGGGGGAATCCTGCGGCGCATTCATGAACGGCTGAGAAACATGCTTGAAAAGGAGGAAATTTTCGATGACCGGCGGCGATAACAGAATCTACAGGAGCGACGAGCGGATGCGTCTGCAATATGAGCGCATGCTGCTTTGCGCCGCCCTCCGCGAAAACAGGGATCAGGAGGTTGAAACCCTGCGCCGCCCCCGCGGGGAAGAGGAGGCGTGCGCAGCCGTGTTTGAAAAAAGCCGCGCGCGCATGCTCGCCAGGCTGAACCGCCGCATGCTGTGGCGCGCGTTCTGCGAGGGCATGCGCCGCGCCGCGCCCCGTGTAGCCCGCGTGACCGCCGCCGCCGCGGCCCTGCTCTGCGTGGGGCTGACGGCGGCATTTGCCGCCAGCGACGCCTTCCGCGTGCAGGTATACGCCCTGTTTGCGCAGGATTACGGAGAATTCACCGCCATCCGCGCGCAGGCCGTGCCGGAAAAGGCGTTTGACGTGCCCACAGAGTGGGGCGGGGATTATTATCCAGCCTATATTCCTGAGGGATTTGAAGTTATGAAAATTGAAAATGCTTTTGACCGCATCTTCAGCGTAGAATATCGGAACGAGGAAGACATGTGGCTTTTTTTTGATGACGATCCTGTCGATATGAGGATGAATATTGATAC
>DVMG01000128.1 GCA_018715105.1 Candidatus Ventricola intestinavium | reverse complement strand
AAATTTCAAAATTATCCGAATTTTTGAAGAGAAGTGGCGACCAAAGGCCATATCGAGTGGCGATTGAGGTTTTTCCGGTTCTGTGATAGAATAAAAACAGATACGACCTGACGAATGAGGAACGGATGGAGGAAAGACGATGCGGCTGAGGATACAGGCAAGGGCCAAAGTAAACTGGACGCTCGATGTGGTGGGAACCCTTCCCAATGGCTATCACGACCTGGACATGCTCATGCAGTCTGTCACGCTCTGCGATCAGATGATCGTGGAGGACGCACCGCAGCTCACGCTGTCCGTGCGTGCCGGCGGAAGGCATTTTGTGCCGGCGAATGAAAACAACCTTGTGCTCAAGGCCGCTTTGGCTCTGGCGCGGGAAACGGGCTGCACGCGAGGGGCCAGCATCTTTCTGCGCAAGTATATCCCCGTGGCGGCGGGGATGGGCGGAGGAAGCAGCGATGCTGCCGCGGCGCTCGTGGGGCTGAACAGGCTGTGGGGGCTGAAGCTGACGCAGGATGAGCTGGAGCGCATCGGCTTAACCATCGGCGCAGACGTCCCTTTCTGCATCCGGGGAGGGCTGCAGCGCGCACAGGGCGTGGGGGAGCGGCTCACGCCGCTTGCTTTGGCGCGCCCGCTGTATCTGGTGGCCTTTCAGCCGTGCAGGGGGCTTTCTACGCGGGACGTTTTTGCCGGCCTGCGCGAGGAAGGAATCCGCGAGGATGACCGGCCGGACAACGAGAACGCGCGCCGCGCGCTGGAGACGGGGGATATCCCTCTGCTTGGCAGGAGCCTGGGCAACGTGCTGGAGCCCGTAGCCCGCCGCATGCGTCCTGCGATCGATCAGGCAATCCGGGATCTGGAGCAGGCCGGCGCCGTGGGCGCGCGCATGACCGGCAGCGGAAGCGCGGTGTTCGGCGTGTTTATGCACGCGGGCGCCTGCCGCAGAGCGGCGCATGTGCTGGAAAGCGCGTATCCCGCGTGCCGCATGATGCGCACGGCTTCGCGCGGGATTGTTGTGACAGAGGAAAGCTGACAGGCGGCAACCGCATTTGGAAGTGTGCTTCCTGAGAATACGGGGGCCTTTTGCACCGGCATGTATAAAATGGCATCCTTTGGGCGATCCTTGTTCCTGAAACGTTTATGGAAACGGAGTGAGGGACATGGATCGCCTTTGGCTGCGCTTCTTTTGGCCGCACTGATGCTGTTTGCCCCCGCGCTTGCGCGGCGGGAAGCGGATGCGCCTGCATTTTTCAGCATGCTGTTTCCTCAGCTGCTGTCTTTTGAGGCGGAAGAACCGGCGGACAATGCGCCCGAAGCCGGATGGGGGGAGCGGATGTGGCTGTGAAAGGGACCACAAAGAACCTTGTAAAGCGGCTGACGGCTGCTTTGGCTGCCGCGGCCCTTGTGTTCATCGCGCTGGCTCCCGATGCCAAGGCAACGGTTTATTGGGGTTCACGGGGCAGCGAGGTGCGCACCGTGCAGACGAAGCTCAAGCAGTGGGGATACTTCAGCGGCACCGTGGATGGCGTATTCGGCCAGGAAACCTACAACGCGGTGGTGAGCTTTCAGCGGAAAAACGGCCTGACGGCGGATGGCGTGGCCGGGCCGGCCACGCTTGCGGCCATGGGAATCTCCTCCTCTTCAGGAGGGACGGCGGCGGCTTCGGCCTCATCCGGCTCTTCTTATAGCAGCGATGTGGAGCTGCTGGCGCGGCTTATTTACGGGGAGGCGAGGGGCGAGCCCTATGTGGGCATGGTTGCCGTGGGCGCGGTGGTGCTCAACCGTGTCAGGAGCAGCCAGTTTCCCAACACAATCGCGGGCGTGATCTATCAGGCGGGAGCCTTTGACGCGGTCAGCGACGGGCAGATCAACCTGACGCCCAACGAGCAGAGCCGCCGCGCCGCGCGCGATGCCATGAACGGCTGGGATCCCACCGGCGGATGCCTGTATTATTACAACCCATCCACGGCGACATCCTCCTGGATCTGGTCGCGCGAGGTGCGCCTGACCATTGGCGCACACAGCTTTGCCGTGTAAAAAGCCCGGGGAAGACGGACAAAGAAAGGGTGAAGCCGCTCGCATGGAGGGAGAACGCCGTGAAACGACTGAATAAAAACGCCGTCATCATCGCGCTCGCAGTGCTGCTGTGCGTATCGCTGGGGGCCAATGCAGTGCTCGCCGTGCGCGAACGCAGGATGGCCACACACATGATCATGCAGCATCAAAGGGAGATGACGGATGTGGTGGCGGCGATGGCAGACATCGAGATCAATCTCTCCAAACTGCTCATCGCCTCGGGTGCGGCGCAGAGCGTATCGCTGCTGGGAGAAACCGCGCTGCTGGCTCAGCATGTGGAAAGCGGGCTGGCACGCCTGCCCCTGAATGTGCAGACGGCGGCCGAGGCGATGAAGTTTGCCGGCCAGATGGGCCAATATACGATGGCGCTCGTCACGCAGGTTTCCTCGGGCGGCATGATTTCAAGCGAGGATGAGCGCCAGCTGGAGGATATGATGACCGCCTGCCGCCAGCTCAACGAGCATCTGGTTCAGGTGGAGGAACGGATGTATGCCCAGCCGCTCACGGAAGGCGCGGCGCCCGCGCAGGAGAATGTGCAAAGCTGGCCCGCACAGGAAGGGGACAGCGCCATCGAATACCCCTCGCTGATCTATGACGGCCCCTTTTCAGACGGACGCCAGCAGGGAGAGGCCAAGGGCCTGACCGGCGAGCGCGTGACAAGAGAGCAGGCCAGGGAGGCAGCGGCGCGCTATGCCGGCGTGACGGCGGACCGCGTGCGCGACGGCGCGGACAGCGGCGGGCAGTTTGAGGCCTTCGGCTTTGTGGCCGATACGCCCGACGGCATGCTCAGCGTGCAGGTGACCGGACAGGGCGCCCACCTGCTGTGGATGGTGCCGGAGCAGGCTGAGTTTGCCATGCGCCGCACGGTCGAGGAGTGCCTGGAAAATGCGCGCGTATACCTGGCGGATCAGGGCTTTGGCCAGATGGAAGTGTGCTTTGTGCAGGAATACGATGGGATGGTCGTGGCCAACTTTGCCAGCGTGCAGGACGGCGTGCTGCTCTATCCCGATCAGGTGAAAGTGCAGGTCAGCATGGACAGCGGCCGCGTGGTGGGCGCGGAATGCACCCAGTATCTGATGAACCACATCCGGCGTGAAGGGCTTGAACCTGAGCTGACCGTGGAAGAGGCCAGGGAGCTGATCTCTCAGCGATTGAATGTGCGCACGCAGCGCCTGTGCGTGATCCCCGAGGAGACGGGAGAGCGCCTTTGCTGGGGTTTTGAGGGCACCTTCGCGGGGGCGGACTACTGGGTGTTTATCGACGCCATGACAGGGGAAACCGCCCAGATCCTGCGGGTTGTGGATACGCAGGACGGAGAGACGGCGGTATGAGCCCGGCACGGCAGGCACGATCCGAATGAAAATGTCTCCCCTCAAGCGGAGGGGAGACATTTCACTGTGCGTTTTCCGCGGGACGGCGGCAGATTACAGCGCGCCGGAGCACCCGCATCCGCCGAAGCCGCAGCCAAATCCGCGGCACAGACGGCACAGCCTCTTGCGGTTGACGATGGTGACCACCGTCGGTGCGCAGCTGTTTGTGATCGTCACGCAGCGCCCGCAGACTGGGCCGGTGATCGTGGAGACATACTCATTGGGGGTGGAAAACACCTCTTCCAACGTATACGTGCCGGGCGTCAGGCCGCTGATAACGAGCGGCTCATCAAGCTCCAGGCAGCTGCCCGCGCGCAGGGAGAAGACCTCCCCGTTGGGATAGCTGGGGCCGGTGATGCGGATATTGAATGTCCTGGGCGTGCAGCTCTGGTTGCCGCAGGGCTCCAGAACGATCTTGTGGATGACGAGCGTGGGGCCGTCTTCATTATCGGCGCAGCAGTAGTGCGTGTGATTGCAGCACAGCGGGTGTTTCCACTCGGGGAAAGGACAGCTGGGATGGCAGCAGTCCCAATCGGATGAACAGCCGCAGCCACAACCACAGCCGCAGCCAGACGAGCAACCCCAGTTACAATTGGATGAACAGCATGACATAGCTGGCACCTCCGGATCTATCGAGATGGTGAACGCGGCAAAATGCCGCGGAAAGGGTCACATCAGCGTGCGCCTATGCGCACAGCGCGCATGATTCTGCGCGGGGGCGGCTCAGGGCCGCCGGAGCTTTGCGGGGGCTCCGCTCCATTACATCCTATGTCCCGTGTGCGAACGGGGTGAGGAAAAGCAAAAAGAATAATTTGCAAACGGGCCATGTGCGCGCTATAATAGAAAACAGATTTTTTTGCGGATTCCCGCGGGAAGGACTGCGCCATGAATGTAAAGCGCCTTGCCCGGCGTCTGACGGACAACGATTATGTGTTCACCATTTTTACCAAGGTGATGGCTGTCCTGATCGGGCTGATTGCATCGAGCTACTCCAACCGGTTTCTGGGGCCGGAGCTCAAGGGGCAGCTGGGCCGGATCTCCTCCATGCTCTCCATCGTGGCGGTGACGGCCAACTTTGGCCTCTATCAGCCGTATCCTTATTATAAGCGCCTGAATGAGCCGGACGTGCTTGACAAGTTTTTGCGCATTTTTCTGCTGCAGTTTCTGTTTTATACGGCTGTCGGCGTGGTGGGCGCGGTGGGCTTTGGCTCCTTTGAGCTGGCCGCGGTGTGCCTGCTGGCGCCTGTGCAGGTGCTGGCCAATCAGCTCAGCTTCATGATCATGGTGGAGGATGTCAAGTTTAAAAACGCCATCTTCTTCACCGCGCGCATCACCAACACGGTGATCACCATCCTGGCCTTTTATACGATGGACAGGACGATCCTCGTCGCGCTGGCGCTGATTGTCGTGGGGGATGTCATCACCGTGGTCATGGCGCTGCTGCGCATGAAGCGCCTGCCCAATCCGTTGAAAGCGGATCTGCGTTTTGCCGCGAAGATTGTCCCCTTTGGCATCATCTCGATGATCACCACGCTGATGCTCACGCTGAACTACCGCATCGACACGCTCATGATGGGCTACATGTTCGGCATCCCGGATGCGGAGATCGGCTATTACACGCTGGGTGTGTCTCTCTCCGAATATGGATGGCTGATTCCGGATGCGTTTCGTGAGGTGCTCTTTTCCCGCACGGCCAAGGACGATGCCATCGGGGAGGTCACCATGAGCATGAAGGTGAATCTGTATCTGACATTCGTCATGATCCTGGGGATTCTCGTGCTGGGGCGGTCGGTGATTTATGTGCTGGCGGGCGAGCAGTATCTGCCGGCGTATCCGGTGACGGTGCTGCTGATGGCCGGCATCATCCCGATGAGCTATTTTAAAATCATCGGCACGCTGCTGCTGGCCCAGGGCAAGAAAGGGGTCTATCTGGGCATGCTCACCGGCTCGGTGGTTATCAACATCCTGTGCAACATGGTCACCATCCCGCTCTGGGGGAAGATGGGCGCCGCGCTGTCCTCGGTGGTCTCCTACATGGTTGCGGGCGGGCTTTTCCTGCTGTATTATCTGCGCACGTATTGCGTTCCCGTGCGCGATGTGTTCCTGTTCAAGCCGCAGGAGATCCGGAGGATCCGGGACAAGGCGCAGAGCGTCCTGCGCATGCTCCGAAAGAAGAACGCCTGAGCGGCAGGCCTAAAAGCAAAAGGAGAAAACGCGCAGGGACAGGCCCTCTCCCAAGGGGAAAGGGCGGACGCCGGTTCGGCTAAAAACGAAAGCCCCCTGCAAGAAGAGCGGCGCATGCGGATCCTCCGCTGAACCCGCTTGGAAAGAAAAGGCTGCGGCATCCCGCGGCACAGCACGGGAAGAACACGGGAAAGACACGCAAAGGAGTGGATGGAAATGGACGAACAACAGATGCAAAGAGGACGGGATGCCTACCGGCAGATGGCAAACAGCTGCGGCCAGCTGGTCGCAAGCGGGAACTGGCAGCGAGTAGGCGCAAGCGATATCAAGCTCTTCCTTGACATGTATGTGCAGGCGCTCCTGCTCAAGCTGGCACAGGCGGGCGGCGGCCCGTCGGAGGATCTGCTGCGCTTTATCGCGCAGGTGCCGGGGCGTGATGTGCTGAGCATCGGAAAGGCCAGCCGTGAAACGGCGCTGAACATTGGGCACAAAAACCGTTCCTTTGCCGAGGGCACGCCGCTTCTGCTTCGCTGCTGCGTGGCCATGGATGACAAGGACGGCACGGCCAGCGCTCAGCAGTTTGTGGACGGGGTGAGCAGGCTGCTCTATGCCGCTGCGGAGATCGACGGGGATATGACGGGGCAGGAGCTCAGCTTCATCACCGGATATGCGGGCGGCCTGCGCACGTTTCTCATGTCCCGCGCGGCAGGCCGGCATGCCTCCGGCACACAGGAGAGGACACGCCGCACGGAGGAGACGAACCGCGGCATGCCGGAAAAAGAGAAAGAGGGAGCGCACGGGGAAGGCAAAGAGGCCAAAAACAAAGATGAGGCAAAAGAAGAGGCGAAGGAAGAATCGCTTGAGGAACTCATGCAGGAGCTTGACAGTCTTATCGGCCTTGACGGCGTCAAGCGCGAGGTGCACTCGCTCATCAATCTCATCAAGATCCGCAGCCTGCGCAGGAAACATGGCCTCAACGTCATGGAGATGAGCTTTCACATG
>DVMG01000127.1 GCA_018715105.1 Candidatus Ventricola intestinavium | reverse complement strand
CTGTCGGTCTGCGCCTCCCCGGCCGGTCATCCGGGGAGGCGCTTTCCTCTATATCAATCACGGCTTCATGCCATGGGAATTGAATAGACGACGGTTTCACCCGCTGTCAGGCCGGAGAGAATCTGCACCTGCCCATCGGTCATGATCCCCGTTTCCACATCGCGGATCTGTCCGTCCGCCAGGGTGACGCAATATCCCTCTTCCCCCTTTTGCAGCGCATCGGTGGGGATGAGCAACGCATCCTGGGCGCTGTCCACCACGATTTCACCGGAAACGTTCATTCCGCCCTTGATGCGTTCATCTTCGCTGGTCAACTCGATGTACACATCATACGTCGTCACACTGGTATCCGTGTTTCCCAGCGGCGCAATCTTCTGCACCACACCGGTGAGCTGTGCATCCGGCAGAGCATCCACGGAAAGGTGGACTTCCTGCCCGGGTTCCACGCTTAGGATGTCGAGCTCATCCACCGACAGCGTCAGCGTCATGCCGGCGTCCTCCACGATGCTCAGCAGCTGTGTGCCGGCGGTCACATCGGAGCCTTCCTCCACATCCACCGAGGCGATCAGCCCGTCGCACGGAGCCACAATGGTCAGCGCTGCGCGGTCTGCCACGGCGTTTTCCAGCTCAACTCTGGCCTTGTTGTATTCGTTGAGCACGCTTGCGTTGTCAAGATACAGGGGGATCTCGTCCCACACGATCCGTGCCAGCACATCATAGCGGCTGACCTGATCCCCCACTTCCACGGTGATGCCCTTGACCGTGCCGCCGTATGAGGAAACGGCCATCGGCTTGTTGATCTCCAGAATGCCTTCTCCTAGGAAATCGCCCGCTTCGGTATAGACCGTGACCGGAGTATCCATCTCATATTCGTCGCCGATCACCTGAACCGTCGCCTCCGTGCCCCTGCGCGTGAGGCTGATGAGGGTGCCCTCCGTGTCCACGCCGTCTCCCAGCACACGCACCGTGTCTCCCAGTTCCAGGGATTGGCCTTCCAGGCCGCTGAGATTCACCTTCATGCGGCCATCCGTCGAAAGCACCATGACGGCGCCCTTATCCCGGTAGACGGCCAGGGAGTCATCACCCGCTTCGATGTAGATGGCCATCACCCGGCCCGACGCCGGCGCGCGAATGGTGATTTCATTGGAATATTTTCCCATCAGCGGCTCGCCGGTGTTGACGTCAAAGCGCGGATCTCCCTCGTCATCGTAAAGCTGGCGGTAGACATATTGCTCATGCGTCTGGGTGGCGGTTACCTCCTCCTGGGCCAGCTGAAGATCATATTCAAGCTGCTCGATCTGTGTCTCCAGCTCTTCGTTTTCAAGGAGCATGAGGATATCGCCGGCCTTGACGGTGTCGCCCAGTTCGTAATAGCTCTCCGCCACCCTGGCATCCACATCACTGTAAACAGCAGGCTGGCTTGCAGGCATGATTTCGCCGGAGCCGAACACCGTCTTTTCAATCGTGCCATAGGCGGCAAGAGCCGTGTTGGCGGCTGGTTGCCGCTCCTGTGCCTGTTCACCGCTGGCGCCTGAAAAAAACATGCGGTATCCCGCTATCCCCAGCACGCTGAGGACAGCCACCGTCCCGGCGGCGCGCAGCACCCATCTTCCTGCCTGCCGCCTGCGCAGCGCGAGGCGAGTTTTATCGGCTGTCTGTTTTTCTTCCATGATCCCGCCTCCTTGCGCATCAATCGTAGTGAAGCGCCTCAATCGGGCGCAGCTTGGATGCTTTGCCCGCCGGATACAGGCCGAAGATCACGCCGACGCCCATCGAAAACCCGATGGCCAGCTGGGCCACGCCCATGCTCATGGTCAGCGTCATCCCCAGAACTCCGCTGAGCGCCTGCATGAGCAGATAGCCAAAGACCAGCCCCAGCAGGCCGCCCATGCCGGAGATGACCACCGACTCAATCAAGAACTGCATCATGATGTTGCGCCGTTTGGCGCCAATCGCCTTGCGGATACCAATCTCCCGCGTGCGCTCTGTGACGGAGACAAGCATGATGTTCATGATGCCAATGCCTCCGACCAGCAGCGAGATGCCCGCAATGCCGCCCAGCATCAGCGAAAGCGTGCTTGTGGTCTCATTGATCGTCTCCAGCATCTGCGTCTGGTTCATGACGGAATAGGTGCTGTCATCCTGATACTTTTTATAAAGGAAGTTTTCCACCACTTCCTGCGCCGCATCCACCGTGGTTGGATCCGTCGCGGAGATATAAATGGAGGAAATCGTCGTCGAGTCGAGCATGCGCTGGGCAAGGGTAAAGGGCAGAATCAGCGTGCTGTCCGAGCTGCCGCTGAGCGATGTTCCCTTGCTTTCCAGCACGCCGACAATCCGGAAGCGCCGCCCATCGATATGCAGCGTGTTGCCCACCACCTGGGTGGTGCCAAACAGATCCTCCGCCAACTCCGGCCCAATGACGCAGACAGCGCTGCGGTTATCCACATCCGCATCGATGATATAGCGTCCGTCTTCCACATCCTGGTTGACGATGTCTTTATAGGCCGGCAGCACCCCCATGATGGAAGCCGTGGTATTCGTGCTCCCGGCCTTGACGGTCAGGCTGCCGTTCACCACCGGAGAAACGCACTCAATCGGCTCTTCATCCTCCAGGGTGAGAATGTCCTCCAGCTTAAGGATGACCGTACCCCGTGCGTTGCTGCTGCTGCGCCCGCCGCCGCCCATGCTGAACATGCCCACACGCCGCGTCTGGATGGTGACCGTCAGCAGGTTTGTGCCCATGGATGAAATTGAATCCGTGATGGAGGAGGTGGTGCCCTGGCCGATGGAGATCAGCACCGTCACGCTGACCACGCCGATGATGACCCCCAGCATCGTCAGAAACGCGCGGATCTTATTGCCCGCAATGGCCTTGAAGGCCATGGATATCGCCTGCATCAGATAACCACCTCTTTTTCGGAAGCCGGCTCCAGCACACGCCCATCGTGAATGTGGATGGAGCGCGGTGTCTGCGCGGCAATCGTTGCATCATGTGTGATGAGCACGATGGTATTTCCCGCATCATGCAATTCATGGAAAAGCCTCATGACCTCGGCGCCCGTTCTGGAATCGAGGTTGCCCGTCGGTTCATCCGCCAGAAGAAGGGACGGTTTCCCGGCCAGCGCGCGGGCAATGGCCACACGCTGCTGTTGGCCGCCGGAAAGCTCCGTGGGCTTATGGTTCATGCGTTCGAGCAGGCCCACGCGCTCGAGCACTTCTTCGCTGCGGGCACGTCTCTTCCCGGAGGACATGCCCTGATAGATCAGCGGCAGTTCCACGTTTTCACGCGCCGTAAGCTTGGGCAGCAGGTTGAACTGCTGAAAGACAAAACCGATCTTTCTGTTTCGAATCTCCGCCAGCTCATCCTCGCTGTAGTCTTCAATCTCCTGCCCGTCCAGATAATACACGCCTTCATCCGCGACATCCAGACAGCCGATGATGTTCATCAGCGTCGATTTGCCGGAACCGGAAGGGCCGATGATGGAAACAAACTCGTGGGGTTTGATGTGGATATCCACGCCGTCCAGCGCGGCCAGCACCGTGTCGCCCATGTGGTATTCCTTGCGGATTCCCTGCATCCTGATCATCCCAATCTCTCCCCCTTAGAAGCCGCCGCCCATGGGCATGCCGCCGCCCCGGTTATCGCCGCCGCGGTCTCCGCCGCCCACACTCATGGTCATCATGGCCCCTATCATCCCGCTGGATGTATCCGCGCTTCCGGTGTAGAGCACCACGTCGCCCTCGCTGAGGCCGGAGAGGATTTCGGCATAGTCGTCATTCTGCATGCCGACCTCCACTTTGACCAGGCTGCCGCTCACCTGCTGGTCGTCGCTTTCCACGCCCGCATAGAGCCAGCTTCTCAAGCCGCTGACCAGATTGCCGAGGAAGGAGGAACCCTGATCCTGCTGCGCATCCATGCCGCGCGCGCCGGCGCCGCCCTGCGGGGCATCGCTCCCGGCGGATGCTGCGCCGTCTTGCGAAGCCGCGTCCCCGGTTGCCGCGGCGCCGTCTTCCGGCGTTCTGTCCGGCATGCCCATGCCTGCCGTCAGGACGGGCATCGCGCTGCTGTTGTCCACCATCACATACGTATCATCGCCGATGGTCATGAGCGCCTCCACCGGCACGTAGAGCGTATCCTCTTTGGAGGCCACGGTGATCTCACCCGTCGCATTCATGCCGGAGCGGACGCCTGTTCCCGCCGCGTCAAACGTCAGTTCCACGTCATACGTTGTCACGCCGCCGGAATTCGTGCCGACCGGAGCGATTTTGTAAACCTCGCCTTCCATCTCCACATCGCCCAGAGCATCCACGGTGATGGCCACCTTCTGGCCGATTTCCACTTCCACCACGTCGAGTTCATCGACCGCGATGGTCAGGTTCATGTCCTCTCCCTCCAGGATGGAACCGATCAGCGTGCCGCTTGTGATCTCATCGCCCTCGCTGACATCCAGCGTGGCCACGGTGCCGTCGCACGGCGCGACGATGATCAGGTTTTCGCGCTGCTCCTTGGCATCCTCCAGGTTTTGGGCGGCGGTCTCCCTCTGCAGGCGCAGATCCTCAATATTCAGGGACAGCGGAGAATCCTCCAGCCGGAAAAGGGTCTGCCGGCGGCTCACCTCGTCGCCCACCTCCACGGTCACAGAGCGAATCGTGCCGCCGTAAGAAGAAACGGCCATGGGCTTATTGACTTCCAGCGTGCCCGTGCCCACCTGTGTGCCGTCCTCCTTCAGGACGGTCACTTCGTCGCCCATGGGCAGGGTATCATCCAGAACCGTCACCGTCACGCATGTGCCCTGCCGGGTGAGATCCGTCACCGTGCCGGTGATCTCATAGCCCCAGCCGCGCACCGTCAGCTCATCGCCAAGCGCAATGCCCGAATCAATCGGCACGTCGGTCAATTCCACCTTCATGCGTCCGTCCGTCGAGAGGATTGCCAGCGCGCCTTCCCGCCGGAAAACGGCCAGCGCGTCGTCCCCCGCCTCCGCATAGATCGCCATCACGCGGCCGGCGGCCGGCGCTTCAATGCTCGTGACCGCAGAGCCGGCCCGGGTATCCAGAATGGTATCGTCAAGGTCCCAGAGCGTAAACTCCAGGTCGGTGATTTCGTCATCCAGTTCATCATTGGTCAGCACGGCCAGGATATCCCCCTCCTGCACCGTATCTCCGACGCTCACGCGCAGATCCGTCAGTGTGCCGTCCGCTTCGGCCAAAATGTTGGGCTGGCTGCGGGCCGATGTGGTTCCCGTGCCATAGACGGTTTCCTCCATGGCGCCTCTTGCGACCGCCGTGCGCGTATATTCGGTATCCGAATCACTCGACGCAGCCTGGGACTGGATGTATGCCCGGAAACCAAAAAGCCCCGCCCCTGCCACGACGATCAGCAGAAGGATGGTTTTGATCACCCTGCGGACGATCCGTTTTGTCCTGTTGCGCCGCTTTCTCTTTTTCTGCGGCCTGTTTTCACCGTTTTGGCTCATGTTGATACCCCCGATACCTTATTTGCTGGTTGCGCGCTTATTGTAGAGGAAATTCATGGCAGGATTGTGTCAGCCCGGTGCCGATTTGGTGAAACCTGCCGCATGAAAAAAGGCCGCCGAAACACCCTGTCTCGTGCGGCCCATGGGATCGGATCATACGCTTTGGATATCCCGTTCAAACCTTTGCTGCGCTATGGCCAACAGGCACCATCCGCCGAAGACGGCGACCGGGAGCGATGCAACCGTCCTCCCCGCAATTTGCGGATATCTTTCTCCGCTTTGAAAGACATTCAAAAAAACCGGCATTTCGTCCGCCAGAAAAATGCATGCAAATATGTAAGCCATCACCGTCACACGAGCATCCTAAAACGGATCTGCTCTTCTGCGTCCAATCCCGCGGTGGGTTCGTCAATCAGGAAGATTTTCGGTTCTCCCATCAACGCCTGTGCAATCCCCACCCGTCTCAATGTGCCGCCGGAAAGCGCATGAATCCTCTGGCTGCGGCAGCCGGTAAGATT
Source organism: Candidatus Ventricola intestinavium (assembly GCA_018715105.1). Taxonomy (GTDB): domain Bacteria; phylum Bacillota; class Clostridia; order Christensenellales; family Aristaeellaceae; genus Ventricola; species Ventricola intestinavium. The sequence goes on along the minus strand of DVMG01000127.1, from coordinate 167 downwards.
GGTTTTTTCCATCATTTCATTCACGCAATTGCGCACCTTGTGCGCCTGAATGCCTTTCATATGGGCCAAATAGGTCAGGCTGTCTTCCACCGTCAGGTAGGGATAGAACCCAAATTTCTGCGGCAGATATCCGATCATTTTTTTGACGTCTGCCTGTTGTTTCCAAT